>CAUQPD010000021.1:0-25413 GCA_963519935.1 uncultured Streptococcus sp. | reverse complement strand
AAGACCAGAAAGATGGAAATAACCATTCTGACTAGGAGAGAAGAACGCTTCATCGACCTTCTCCCTTCTTAAACTGACGAGGTGTCACACCTGCAATCTGTTTAAAGCGTTGGGTAAAGTAGTTCATATCTTCAAAACCAACCTTTTCGGCTATCTCATAAATCTTTAAATCCGTTGTCAAGAGCAAGAGCTTGGCTTGTTTGACACGCTCTCGCACCAAATAATCCTGAAAAGGCAGACCCAACTCTTTCTTAATCAAGGAGCTCAGATAAGTCGAACTAAAGCCCAATTCACTGGCCAAAGACTTTAAACTAAATTGACTATCAGCCAGATGGGACTGGATCTTCTGGGCTATGTTTCCTTCAAACTTATCGGTTAATAAATCTTGTAACTGCTCTTTCTTTTCTTCCTGATCTAGTTTTTGCTTGATTTTCCCCAACATTTCCTCAATATCCTGACGAGAAAAGGGCTTGAGCAGATAGTCATCGACACCGAGTTTAACAGCAGACAAGGCATAATCAAAATCATCGTAACCCGTCAAAAATACCAAATGCACCTGAGGATAGGTTTCTCGTACCAGACTGGCCAACTGGATGCCATTTAGCTGAGGCATGTTGATATCGGTTAAAATGATATCTGGCACCTGCCTTTGAATCAAATCCCAGGCCTGTCTTCCATTTTCAGCCTGACCGATGATTTCCATATCGTAGGCTGCTACATTGACCAGTTTGGTCAAGCCTTGTCTTACCAGATATTCATCTTCTACGATTAAGATTGTGTAGGTCATGCTTTGCTCCTTTGTCACTTACTAGTATCAGTATAGCAAAATTCTCCTCTAACTGCTTAGGAAAGACTTCTTAATCAACATAATCTAGTAAATAAGCATAGCCTTTTTCTGCCATTTGGTCTTTGGGAATAAAGCGGATAGAAAGACTATTGATACAGTAGCGTAAGCCTCCCTTGTCCTCTGGACCGTCCGTAAAGACATGGCCAAGGTGAGAATCTCCAACTCGGCTTCTTACTTCCATGCGTGTCATATTGTAAGACTTATCTTCCTTGTAAGTGGCAACATCTGGACTGATTGGTTGGGTGAAACTAGGCCATCCGCAACCAGACTCAAACTTGTCCTTTGATGAAAAGAGGGGTTCGCCAGTAGCCGCATCCACATAGATACCGGATTCAAATTTATCCCAGTAGCGGTTTGAAAAAGCTCGTTCTGTTTGATTTTTCTGGGTAACTGCATACTCCTCAGGTGACAAGGTCTTTTTCAATTCCTCGTCACTTGGTTTAGGATATTTGCTGGCATCGATGACGGGATAGGCAGCCTGATTGACATTGATATGACAATAGCCATTTGGATTTTTCTTGAGGTAGTCTTGATGGTAATCCTCCGCCACCACAAAATTCTTCAAGTTTTCCTTTTCAACTGCCAGAGGTTGGTCATATTTTTTAGCAACTTCATCAAAGACTTGGTTGATTACTTCCAAATCCTTATCATCTGTGTAATAAACACCAGTACGATACTGGGTCCCCACATCATTTCCTTGTTTATTTTTGCTGGTTGGATTGATAATGCGGAAGTAATGAAGCAGAATTTCCTTGAGGGAAATTTGATTGGCATCATAGGTGACATGGACAGTCTCCGCATGTCCTGTTTGGTTAATCAATTCGTACTTGGTTGTTTCCCCTCTACCGTTCGCATAGCCTGAAACGGCATCTGTCACTCCAGGCACGCGTGAGAAGTATTCCTCCACTCCCCAGAAACATCCTCCAGCTAGATAAATTTCGTGCAAGTCTGCATCTTTACTCACTTCTGTTTTTTTCACTGTTTTTCCTCCTTGGCTAACTGATGCTTTCTCAATTTGCGAGCTATCTGTCTGCCCTGCATTTCGCATCAATAGAAAATAGAAACCGCTTATGGCTAGGAAAAAGATTCCTGCCAAGACAAACAGTTTTACTTTATCATTCATGACCTTTCTCTACCCCATTTCTTTCAATGTTTTTAAAATCATATCCTTCTCCATAAAACCTGGTTGCGTTTTGACCAGCTTGCCTTCCTTGTCTATAAAGGCTTGAGTCGGATAAGAACGGACACCATAACTTTCCAAGAGTTTACCTGATGGATCAATTAAAACTGGAAAATTTTTATAATCTAAGCCCTTGTACCAGTTCTTAAATTCAGCTTCCGCTTGTTCCCCCTTGTGCCCAGGAGATACCACTGTCAAGACCACATAGTCATCACCAGCTTCTTTAGCGATTTCGTCCGTATCTGGAAGGCTGGCTAGACAGATGGAACACCAAGAAGCCCAGAATTTGAGATAGACTTTCTTGCCCTTGTAATCAGACAAACGATAGGTCTTACCATCTACACCTGTTAGTTCAAAATCAGCGACTTCCTGACCTTTAGTCGCAGTTTGTGAACTAACTTGTTCTGTTTTGGATTGCTCCTTCATAGTAGACTCGTCTGACATGTTTTTAGCCGAACAGGCTGCCAAGCAACAGATTGAGCCTACTCCAAGGAGACATGTTTGCCATTTTTTCATTTCTTTTTCCTCTCTATTCAAATAATGTAGTCAAAATGGAAGCATTTCCCAAAAGCACCAAGATTCCCATCAGGATAATGAGGAAACCGCCCACTTTTTTGAGGATTCCGAGGTAGGGATGGAGTTTTCGGAAATGTTTCAAAACATAGCTGGAGGCGAGAGCTAGAACCAAAAATGGTAGTGCCAATCCCAGCGTGTAAAGCAACATGAGACCAGCTCCCTGCCAAGCTCCTGAACCACCTGAAGCCGCCAAAGCCAAAACAGACCCCAGAACTGGCCCCACACACGGCGTCCAAGCAAAACTAAAGGTCAACCCCAGTAAAAATGCCTGACTATAGCCGTTAGCGTTTTGATCCTGTCTCTGTAATTGTAGCCTTCTTTCCTTGTAGAGCCCCTGCAAATGTAAAACTTCCATCTGGTGTAAGCCCAAGAGAATGATAACTGCACCTGTCACATACTGAAACCAAGAAGCATAGAGCAAATTGCCTAAAAAACCAGCTCCATAGCCCAGTAAGATAAAGATAAAAGAAATCCCCGCTATAAAGGCCAGAGTTCGCAATAAACTTACAACTGAGATTGAAAATTTTCCGCTAGAAGCCTGAGCATCATTCTTATCATCCAACAAGACCCCTGCATAGACCGGTAACAAGGGTAAAATACAAGGAGAAAAGAAGGAAAGAATTCCAGCAAGAAAAACACTGATAAAAAAGATTACATTGTCCATTGCCTTCCTCCATTCTTTGATTTGATAGGTCTATTATAGCTCCAAAACTCCAGAAAAAACAGGGACAATGATAGGCAAAAATAGGAATTTAATCAGCTTATTTAGAAATTTTGCACAAAAAAAGTCAGACAAGGTCTGACTTTGATAGAAACAGAAAAGAAAATCACATATCTTCCCTGCTTATCTGGTAATAAATAAGGTCCGCAACGTAGTCTTTTCTCTCCACACCATTGGCAATGGTTTTTAGATAAGACATTCCCGCTTTTTCCATAACACGGCCTGAAGCTAGATTGAGACTAGCGTAACGAGCTCTGACTTTTTGAAAGCCTGCTTGAGTAAAACAAAAATCTAACACAGCTTTCAAGGCCTCTGTCATCATACCTCGGCCCCAAAAGTTTTTTCCTAAAACATACCCAATTTCACAACTTAAATCTTCCTCGTGCATTTCAATGATGCTGATATCTCCTATCACATGCTCTGGGTTCTCTTTGAGACAAATGGCCCATTTGTAATAGTTGGGATTAGTATAGGATGCAACCCAATTTCGAATCGAGTTCCGAGTCGCTTCAACATCAGGATGAGGATCCCAGGTGACATAGGTCAGATTCTCAGCAGACGAAGCCCAATTTTGAAACATGGCTTCCGCATCACTCTCCACAAATCTTCTTAAAATCAAACGGTCTGTCTGTAATATTTGCGTACCGATTGCTTTCATAATATTACCTCGCTTTCTAAGCTTAAGGCTCAAGCTAAACAGGTCTCCCGGACTAACTCTCACTTTTTTATTTCAAGGTGAGAGGCTAAAAACCTCCACTGGAGGTTATTCTTGCTTCCCAGTTTCTAGACTCAAGCTAAAAAGGTTCCCCGGGCCTTCCTCGCTTTCTCATTTCTAGACTCGGGGTAAAAAGACTATACTCAGTAACAGCTAGAAAACAAGTTTTTCATCTAGTTACTTGACGCAGTCGCTGTCTGGTTTGAAATGCGCTTTACCAAGCTTTTTCAAACCTAGTCATCGTTGCGGGGGTGAGACAACGAAATCGAACTCTTCGAGTTACCGATTTCTGTCTCACTCCCAAAAGTCATCAAATACGGTGATTGGTAGGTGGCGTTTGTGTTGGCCTTTGTGCCACCAGTTTTCGATAGTCGCTTGGGCTTCTGAACTAACTTGCTTTCCTTCGAGGTAGTCATCAATTTCATTGTAAGTGACTCCCAAGGCTACTTCGTCTGCAATACCTGGTTTTTCTTCTTCTAGGTCTGCTGTTGGGATTTTTTCATAAAGAGCTGGGTCTGCACCAAGTTCCTTCAAGAGTTGTTTCCCTTGACGTTTATTGAGGCGATAAAGTGGGAGAATGTCTGCGCCACCGTCACCAAACTTGGTAAAAAAGCCTGTGATATTTTCCGCAGCATGGTCTGTTCCAATGACAGCTCCACTATGGGCACCCGCAAGGGCATATTGGGCAATCATACGACTACGAGCCTTGATATTTCCCTTGTTAAAGTCTGAAACAGGACTTCCTGTCGCTTCGACTGCAGCTGTTATAGCATCAGCTGATTCCTTGATATTTACAACTAGACTGACATCTGGCTGGATGAAGGCAAGAGCTTTTTGAGCATCTGCTTCATCAGCTTGCACGCCGTATGGCAGGCGGACAGCGATAAATTGGTAGCTGTCATCTCCTGTCTCTGCTCGCATTTCTTCCATAGCTAATTGCGCCAAGCGCCCTGCCAAGGTTGAGTCTTGTCCTCCAGAAATCCCTAGTACAAAGGTTTTAAGGAAAGGGTGTTTTTTTAAGTATCTTTTTAAGAAGTCAATCGAACGACGAATTTCTTCCTGGGCATCAATCACTGGTTTGACGCCCAGTTGCTGGATAATGGTCTCTTGCAAACTCATTCTTCTTCTCCTTCACCAAGAGCTTCCTTGCGCATCTTATCAATCAAGTCCATCTTATCTTGCCAAATATCACGCGCCAAGTCCACTGGATAATGTTGCGGATTGAGTACCCGTTTATACTCATCCCAAAGCTTGTCAAATTCCTTACGAGCATAGGCCTGAATCTCAGTCAAACTAGGCAAGTTGTAAACTAATGTTCCTTCTTTGAAAATATCCACCAAGAGAGGAACGGCATCAAAATTTCGAACGGTCTTCTTGATGTAAGTATATGTCGGATGGAACATTTTGATTTCTGTCATACTGGCAACATCCACACCGTCATAGGTGATGTAGTCACCTTCTGACTTGCCTTTTTCACGACTAGTAATGCGCCATACCTGCTTCTTACCTGGGGTCGATACTTTTTCAGCATTGCTTGAAAGCTTGATGGTATTGCGCATCTTACCAGTTTCATCTTCGATCGCTACAATCTTATAAACCGCTCCAAGAGCTGGCTGGTCATAGGCTGTAATCAGCTTGGTACCCACCCCCCAAACGTCAATCTTAGCGTGTTGCATTTTGAGGTTAAGGATAGTATTTTCATCGAGGTCATTGGAAGCGTAAATTTTGGCATCTGGATATCCAGCCTCATCTAACTGTTGGCGAACTTTCTTGGAAATATAGGCTATATCCCCTGAGTCGATACGAACGCCTTTAAAATTAATCTTGTCTCCCAGTTCACGAGCAACCTGAATGGCAGCTGGCACACCGATGCGAAGCGTATCATATGTATCTACTAGAAAGACACAGTCACGATGGGTTGACGCATAAGCCTTGAAGGCTTCATAGTCGTTTCCATAAACCTGTACCAAGGCATGGGCGTGGGTTCCTAGGACTGGAATACCAAAGAGCTTCCCTGCTCGCACATTGCTAGTTCCGTTGGCTCCACCAATCACGGCTGCTCGTGTACCCCAGATAGCAGCATCCATTTCTTGCGCACGACGTGTCCCGAATTCCATCAAAGGCTCATCTTCAATGACTGAACGAATACGAGCTGCCTTGGTCGCTATCAAGGTTTGAAAGTTAACGATGTTTAAGAGAGCCGTTTCAACCAATTGACATTGGGCTAGAGGGCCTTCCACCTGCACAATCGGCTCATTAGCAAAAACCAAGTCCCCTTCCTGAGCAGAACGGACTGTCAACTCCAACTTGAGATTGCGGAGGTAGTCTAAGAATGCCCCATGATAGCCAAGCGTCTCCAAGTAGGCAATATCGCTATCTGAAAAGCGTAAGTCTTTAAGATAATGTACAATTCTTTCCAAACCAGCGAATACTGCATAGCCGTTATTAAACGGTTGCTGACGGAAATAAACTTCAAAGACCGCCTTCTTATTGTGAATTCCTTGGTCAAAGTAAACTTGCATCATATTGATCTGGTACAAGTCCGTGTGCAATGTCAAACTATCATCTGGATACATCTGTTTTCCTTCTTCCTACTTTACAAGGGTATGAACGTATTCTACCACTTTCACACCATCCGATAAATTAGTACTATTATAACACATTTTACTGAGATTGATAAAAAGCTAACAAGCTATTCTCCATTCTCCAGTTCATCCATATCTTTCTCAAACTTTTTCTGAGCCCATTCGCCATAACTTTTAAGGCCGAGATTGCCGATAAAAACCCAAGGAAGGTAAATCAGATAAGTAATGACCCAAGCAGACAAGTATTTAACGTTCAGAGGATTGTGCTGATAAATTTCGATATTGAATTGATAATTCTCCAACATCAAGAGAGTCGTAATAGTGAGAGTTACCAGCAAACACCCTACAATCGTAAAATGAAAACGACTATAGTAGGTCACTCCAAGTTGTCGTGCACGATTGAAAAAGAAGAAAATTCCTAAAAGAAGGGTAACCAGAAGAATATTAGAATTAAAAAGAGCAGGTGCTAATACAGCCACCAAATAACTTAGCAGAATGAGCCCGATAAACACATTAAAAGACTCTGTCCCAGCTTTGTTAATCAGTTGTTCTTCCCTTTCGTCTAGTAATTGATAATAAAAAAATCTATTTTTCATCTTCTTCCTCCCAAAATAGTTGGTCTAATGTTTTTCCTAAGCATCTGCAAATGGACTGGCAAAGGGAGAGACTAGGATTATATTTCCCTGCTTCTATCAAGCCTATAGTCTGCCTAGTAACACCCACAGCTTCTGCCAAATCACCCTGTGTCATATCAAGCTCCACACGAGCTAGTTTTAACTTTAAATTTTTAGCCACTTGTTTCCTCCTTTTAATTTTTAAAAAGTTGCGCTTCTTTTAAAAACATTATACCATATATCTAACTTAATGCAATATATAAATGTCATTTTGTAATATTTTATTAACAAAAAAACTCTCTACCATCTTACATGATAAAGAGTATTCGTTCTTTTTTGATACTTAGCTAAGTTCCTCTCCAAAAGAAAGAAGTCTAGATCACAAATCCTTTTGGTAATAAAATCTTTGCCCTGTATAGGGGTAGTCTTGCAAGGTAAAGACTTCCTTGTAGCCATGCCTTTTATAAAAATCTGGTGCTTGAAACTGGTAAGTATTCACGAAAGAAAAACGACAGTTTCGATTCTTGGCTTCATTTTCAGCTCGCTGCAATAGTTTTGAACCAATTCCTTGTCCCCTCAATTCCTCTCTCACAAACAAATATTCGATTTCCAACCAATTTCCGAAAGTCTCTGCTACTAAGCCTGCCATGAGATTGCCCTTTTCGTCTTCGACATAAAGGTTCAGTGGCTCGCTTTCAGCCTCTTCTCTTTTAGAACGATTATAAGCACGAATCAAGTCCCCTATTTCCTGCGCTTTATGAGATTCCTTATTTTCCAATCTAACGTGCATCCAAACCTCCTAATAAACTGCTACAGCTTGATTATAGTCTTATTTAGATGGACTGTCAAACTAGAAAAAACTCACCAAGCAGAGTTGATGAGTCCATGAGTTATTTTCTAAATTTCCACTGGCTATAAATCCCAAAAACAAGGATCCAGATGGCAGAACCAACTGCCCCCATAAAGGTAGACTCTTGCAAAAAGAGAGTCGCAAAAACAAAGACGAAAAAGAGAATGGTTAGGGGATTAAGCAAGCGATACTGAGGCATGAGGTAGCCATCAGCCATGAAGTCTTGTGACTTGCGGTATTTGAGATGGGCCACCATAATCAAGATATAAATCGCGATGTAAACACCTGATGAAGATGCTGTAATCAAAGCAAAGGCATCTGAAACACCTGGCAACACATTGATAAAGGCAGCCAGAGCAATCAAAATTGCTGAGGCGATGATGGCATTTTGTGGAACATTGTGGCGAGAAAGGGTATCGACCTTGATGGCCTTTAAGAAACGATTGGGCGAATCATGGGCAATCTGATATAAGTGTCTCCCTGTTGAGTAGAGAGTTGAGTTAAGCGCAGACGCCGCTGAGGTCAAGACAACAAAGTTGATTAGAGCCGCTGCCCACTTGATCCCTGCCAGTTCAAAAACCGTTACAAATGGAGAATCTGAAGAATTAAGATAAGACCAAGGAATAATGGCCATAATCGCAATGAGAGCTCCCCCATAGAAGAAGATAATTCTGAGAGGAATTTCCTTAACAGCTTTAGGAAGTACCTGACGAGGGTTCTTTGTTTCTGAAGTTGTCACCCCGATAAACTCAATCATCAGATAGGCAAAAAATACCATTTGAAAGGCCATGACAAAGTTCATAACTCCGTTTGGAAAAAGAGAGAACTGGTCGCTGATATTTGCCAAACTTGCAACACCGTGCGGTGTCTTAAAGCCTGTCAAAACCATAAAGACCCCAGTGGCAATCATGGCTAAAATCGCCACAATCTTGACCATAGCAAACCAAAACTCGACTTCTCCAAAGAGCTTAACCGCAATCAGATTGACCAAAGCCAAAATCGTTAAAAAGACAAGCTGAATCATCCAGCTAGGCCATGTGGGAAACCAGAAGCGGACATAGTCTGAGATGGCTGTGATTTCTGCCATACCGATAAAGACAACTGACAACCAATAAGACCAAACTGAGAAATATCCCCAGCCTTTCCCCAAATGACGGGTTATAAAGTTGATAAAGGTATGTTGTTCTGGATCCTGATACAGCATCTCCCCAACAGCCCTCATCATCAAAAACATAAAGGCTCCTGTAATCATGTAAATCAAGATGATAGAAGGTCCTGTAAGGCTGATAGAGCGACCAGCACCTAGGAAAAGTCCTGTTCCGATTGTTCCCGCAATGGCCATCACCTGAACATGGCGATTGGTTAAACCACGCTCCATTTTATTTTTCTTCTTATTTGAACTCATATAGTCTCCTATTTATCCAAAAAACCAAAAAGGAGTTGAGCAAGGCAAAACCTTCACTACTCCTTTTTCATCCTATTTAAGCTGTTTTTTCAACCTTTAAGATTTTGACATCATAGCTACCAACTGGTGTTTCAATCGTTGCAGTATCGCCAGTTTTCTTGCCAATCAAAGCACGGCCAATCGGACTTTCATTTGAGACTTTACCAGCAAAAGCATCTGCACCTGCAGAACCGACGATGATGTAGACCTCTTCTTCGTCTTCACCGACTTCTTGGATTGTTACCGTTTTACCGATTGCTACCTCATCTTGGGCAACTGCATCGCTATTAACAATTTCAGCATAGCGAATTTTTGTTTCTAGACTTGAAATTTGACCTTCAACAAAAGCTTGTTCATCTTTCGCTGCTTCATACTCACTATTTTCTGAAAGGTCTCCATAGGAACGAGCAATCTTGATACGCTCTACGACTTCAGGACGTCGAACGAGTTTCAACTCCTCTAATTCTTTTTCTAGTTTTTCCTTTTCTTCAAGGGTCATTGGGTAAGTTTTTTCTGCCATTTTTTTAACTTTCTTTTCTATTTACTTTTTTAAAACAAAATTATGTGGAAAACCACATAATTTTAGTTTGAACTACTTGCTTGAGGTAACTTGCTATTGATATGCTCTGCAACGTTTTGATCATGTTCTTCTTTTGTTGTTGCAAAGTATACTTTACCATCTTCAACATTTGCTACAAAGTACAAGTACTCACTCTTTGTCTGGTTTACACTTGCTTCAATCGCATCCGAACTTGGGCTATCAACCGGTCCAGGCATGAGGCCAAGGTGTGTGTAAACATTGTATGGTGAATCAATCGTTGTATCAATTCCAGCGTCATCTGCTAAACTAATCTTTTGACCAAGTTTTCCTTGAGCATATAGGATAGCGATATTACTTTGAAGTGGCATACCAACATTCAAGCGGTTATAGAAGACACCTGCGATCTTCTTGCGGTCTTCGGTCTTAGCACCTTCTTTTTCGACAAGAGAAGCAATGCTGAGCAATTCATTAACTGTCAGATTCTTTTCTTTGATCGTAGCGTAATATGGTGACATAGCCTTATCCATAGCAGCCACCATCTCATCAATCAAACTTTCAACAGTTGTACCGTCTTTGATCGTATAGGTAGCTGGGAAAAGGTAACCTTCAAGACGATAACGAACGCCACTGTCTTTTGTTGGAAGACTTCCAAGTAGGTTTGGATACTTGGCTACTAATTGTGAGATAAAGGTCTCATCTTGAGCTTTTGCCAAGAAAGCATCCGCAGTAAGAGGTTCTTTAAATTCACCTTGAAGTTGTCCTACTGTTTGAGCGATTTGCTCTAATGTATAGCCTTCTGGAATGGTCAAGTTTGCAAGAACAGGTGCCTGAGCTTCAGGAGTCCCACCTTTTTCCAATTCTTGAATCAACTCATCCGTACTCATACTCTTCTTCAAGTTGTAATAACCTGACTTCAAGTTGGCATGGCTATAGTATTTAGCATAAAGGCTAAAGATAAGTCCATGTTTAACCAAACCAGATTTTTCCAAGGTGCTTCCAATTTCTTGAACATTTGCACCGTCTGGGATTTGAACCGTTACGTAATCCTTAGAGCTCGCATCCACAGGTTTCAAAGAATCTTGAACATAACCATAACCAAAGTAACCTCCAACTGCAACGAGTACTAGGAGAACTAGAACTGTTACTAGGCAACCTTTGGCTTTTGATTTTTTCTTTTTCTTAGTTGATGTTGCACCTTGACGACGACTACGACGTGGAGCATCAGCTAATCCACTGCTAGATTCTGTAGAAACAGGCTCAACTCTTTCAGGCATTCCTGGGGTGATTTCCTCTTTCTTGTCTTCTGTTTTATAGGTTACGGCAACCTTGGTCGGAGTATCGTTAAATTCTTTTTCTTCGGGTTTAAGCTCAACTGGTTCTACCTTAGGTTGAACGGGTTCCACTACAGGTTCTTCAGCCAGATGAATCGGCTCTACTAGAGGTTCTTCAGATTCTACAACTTCAATTTTATCAATGATTGGCTGTCTAATCTCTTTCTCTTCTTGTCCATCCGTTTCATCAGTTCTAGCACTTGAAAGTGGAGGAACACTTGGTGCATTTTTTAGAATTTTATCGACAACAGATAGGGAATCAGCCATCAACTCTTCTGTTGATGTTTCTGGTTCAAGATCTGAAGGAGTTGCTGAACTAGCTGGAGATGATGAAGCCGTCAGATTTGGAATCTCTACTTCTTTCTCTCTTCTATCTTGTTCTTTTACTCTTTCTAAATCACGTAGAATCTGCTCTTTAAAGCTTAATTTTTCTTCTTCTCTTGATTTTTCAGTCAAAAGCATTACCTCCTTGTTGACAATCCCTAATATTATATCTTAAAAGTCGCAGAAAAGCAACCAACTAGGGCATTCCCTAGCTAGTTTTCTTTATTTTCTGACTGCCAAACCATATCATACCATGTTTCCCCAGCAAAGCTTGACTGGGATATTCCTTCATTAACAAAGCCGTGCTTTTCATAATAGGCGATAAGGTAATCATGACACGTCAGATTAATGCCCTCTCGCTCATGTTCTAAAGCGACTTCTTTCAAAGCCCTTAATAGTCTTTTCCCCACTCCCAAAGCTTGTGCTTCCTTGGCAATAGATAGGCAAGTCACAGAAATATAACCTCCAGGTTGATGGCTATAGTCTTTTATTTCTTCTGTAAAGGACTGATCATGTAGATGGCGGTGTGGGACGACTGGACCTTCGATATAACCAAGAATATGCCCCTCTTTTTCAGCTACCAGAAAACTGGTCTGAATTTCCTGCAAATGGGCCTCAAAGACCGAACGAGGAATGGCTTCTTCAAGTGAAAAATTCTCTAGCTCTATCTCTATAATCCGATCTAAATCCGAAAATCTTGCTTGTCTGATTTTCATATTTCCTCCTGATAAAAGGGATTTTCCCAAATCAGATACCATTCCGAAGAGCTTGCATACAGGGCTTCTGGCACTTCTTCCTCGACAAATCCATTCATTTCAAAATATGATAGTAGTTCATCAGGACTCTGCAAAAGAATACCTTGGTGATTTAGTTCGACTGTCACCTGTTTCAAGGCTGCAAGAAGAAGAGTTCCCAGCCCCTGTCCCCAATGGTCAGGATGAATAGACTGAGCTTCTCCCAAAACATAGCCCACGAGCTGATTTTCATCCCCAGCTACAAGAAAGGTACCCGCAGTCTTGCGGATACTCTCTTCTAAAGATTGGCGGCTAAGTGACTCTTCTGATGAAGGATTGGCTTCTTCAATCGCCAACATTTCTTCTAAATCTGATAAGGTAGCTTGCCTTATAGTGATTGGAATTTCCATCTGTTTTCCTTATTGGACGTTGCTTGTCAAGTTAGACAAGAGACGTTCAAATGAATATTCATAGGTTTGGATGTCTCCTGCACCCATAAAGACGTAAACAGCATTGTCATGGTCTAGGAGTGGAGAAACATTTTCAACAGTGATAACCTGATGTTTCTTGTTGATTTTATTAGCTAGGTCTTCTACTTTGACATCACCATGGTCCACTTCACGAGCTGATCCATAGATTTGCGCTAGGTAGACGGCGTCTGCTTGATTCAATGCATGGGCAAATTCGTCCAACAAGGCAATGGTTCTTGTAAAGGTATGCGGTTGGAAGACTGCTACGATTTCTTTGCTTGGATATTTTTGACGAGCCGCATCCAAGGTCGCAATAATTTCTGTTGGATGGTGGGCAAAGTCATCGATAATCACTGTGTCATTGACAATTTTCTCAGTGAAACGACGCTTAACACCGGCAAATGTTTTCAAGTGCTCACGGACCAAGTTCAAATCAAATCCTGCTGTGTAAAGAAGACCAATAACGGCTGTCGCATTCATGATATTGTGACGACCAAAGGTTGGAATGTGGAATTGACCCAACTCTTGACCACGGAAATGAACGGTGAATGTTGAACCAGTCGTAGAACGAAGAAGATCGCTAGCTACAAAGTCATTGCCCTCAGCTTCAAAACCATAGTAATAGATTGGCGCATTGGCTGTGATTTTACGCAACTCAGCATCCTCACCGTATACAAACAAACCTTTAGTAATTTGTTTGGCATAGTCGTTAAAGGCATTGAAAACATCCTCTAGACTTGTAAAGTAGTCTGGATGGTCAAAGTCAATGTTGGTGATGATAGAGTATTCTGGGTGGTAAGGCATGAAGTGACGCTCATATTCGTCTGATTCAAAGACAAAATATTTGGCATTTGCTGAGCCGC
The DNA here is from genome assembly GCA_963519935.1 of uncultured Streptococcus sp. Lineage (GTDB taxonomy): Bacteria > Bacillota > Bacilli > Lactobacillales > Streptococcaceae > Streptococcus. Next base: position 11,618 of record CAUQPD010000021.1, on the reverse strand, counting down.
GACCTGTCCCGTCACCAATCAAGAAGCTGGTATCTGTGATGTGAGACAAGACGTGTGACAACATACCTGTTGTTGAAGTTTTTCCATGAGCTCCTGCCACTCCCATGCTGACAAAGTCGCGCATAAAGCTACCTAGGAATTCATGGTAACGTTTGTAGCTGATACCATTTTGATCCGCATAGGCGATTTCAACATTGTTATCTGGACGGAAAGCATTCCCCGCGATAATCTCCACATCACCTTGTAGGTTTTTTTCATCAAAAGGAAGAATCGCAATCCCTGCCTGCTCTAGTCCACGTTGAGTAAAGTAATATTTTTCAACGTCTGAACCTTGAACCTTATGCCCCATTTGGTGCAACATCAAAGCCAAGGCACTCATCCCTGATCCCTTGATTCCAATAAAATGATATGTTTTTGACATGCTTTTCTCCCCTACTCAGTAATTCTTGTCAGATTCAACTCTTGGGCAACCTGACGTTCCTGTTCTGTTTGCTTATTCTTTTTATTATAGATTTGACTCTTCTTTAGAAAATCATAGTTGTTCTTTTTAGCTTTTTCCGTTTGAGTTTTCGGAGTTGGATTCGCCACTTGACCCACCTCCTCAGCTAAGATATAGTGAGACTGGCTCAAGTTTTTACTAAATTTGGCAAACTCACCTGGATTTTCCTTTTGAAATGGTGCTGTTGGTTGGTTTCCTTGACGAACAAGTGTTGAACCATTGTGTCGTCTAGTATGACTAACATCCTGAGTCAAATACTTGGCTGAACGTTTCTTCTTCAAGTCCGCACGCGCCTCTTCTCGAGCCAATTCAGCATAGGTTTTTTCAACTTTTTTAGGTTCTGGACTTGGCTTTGACTCCTTATTAACCACTGGAGAAACTACGGTTTCTTCCTCATTGATAGGAGACCATTCCAAATAGTTCTTATCGCGGTAATCACCTTTGATATTGCTGATAAAGTCAGACTCATCGTACAAGTCCATGACTGGCATTTTGGTCAGCATGATCTCGTCATCTGACACCAATGGAAATCGATCTTGTTTCATTTTGTATTTCCTTTCAACACTTCATTATAGCGTATTGTCTTGATTTTTCAAGTGCTGGCTTCAGAAATTCCCAAAATTTCACGAATTTCTGCCAGACTGAGACTCGCACGCGACTCCGTACCATCTAAAACTTGGGAAACCAAATGTTTCTTTTGTTCTTGAAGTTCTTGGATTTTTTCTTCAATGGTCCCCTTGGTAATCAAACGATAGACCTCTACCTTCTGCTCTTGTCCCATGCGGTGGGCTCGTCCGATAGCTTGGGCTTCAACCGCAGGATTCCACCAAAGGTCAACCAAAATAACCGTATCAGCTCCCGTTAGATTGAGACCAACACCACCCGCCTTAAGGGAGATGAGAAAGGCATCTCTCTCCCCTTGGTTAAAGGCCTTGGTCATCTCCTGTCTGTCATGAGCAGGAGTTGAACCTGTGATTTTGAAGGAGGTCAAGCCCAAGTCTGGGAGTTCTTGCTCAATTTTTTCTAACATTCCTTTGAACTGGGAGAAAATCAAGACCCGATGCCCACCATCAGCCACTTGTAGCAATAAATCTCGGAGACTATCGAGTTTACCACTGGCTCCCTGGTAATCGTCCATGAAGAGGGCTGGCGTATCGCAGATCTGGCGCAATCGCATGAGGCCAGATAAAATTTCTACCCGGCTTCTCTGGAATTCTTGATCGGTCACTTGCGCTAGGCGGTCTCGCATCTGTTGCAACTGGGCGAGATAGATGGCCTTCTGTTGGTCTTCCAGTTCATTTTTATAGACGACTTCGATCAGGTCAGGTAGTTCTGTAAGAACTTCTTCTTTCTTACGCCTCATGACGAAAGGCTTGATAAACTGCGCGACTCGGTCAGCCGGTAATTTCATAAACTCCTTTTTACTTGGTAAGAGCCCCGGAAGCACAATTTGGAAGATAGACCACAACTCTCCTAAATGATTTTCGATGGGTGTACCTGACAAAGCAAAAACTGCTGGCACCACAAACTGGCGCAAACTCTGAGCAATCTTGGTTTGGGCATTTTTCATGACCTGAGCTTCATCTAAGAAGAGAAAATCAAAAGCCATCTCTTGATAAAGCTCGCTGTCTTGACGAAAGGTTGCATAGCTAGTCACATAGATTTGGTGATTTTCAGAAAGAATCGCTTCTCGATTCGCTTTCAAACCATGAACGACAGCCAAATCCAACTGTGGGGCAAATTTCCTGAATTCATCTGCCCAGTTGTAGATTAAACCTGACGGCGCTAAAATCAAGACCCGACTATCTTCTGTCACCTGACTAGTCAAAAAAGCAATGGTTTGCAATGTTTTTCCCAGTCCCATATCATCGGCTAGGATGCCACCAAAGCCATAGTGATGAAGCATCTGGAGCCAACTAACACCCTTTTCCTGATAATCTCTCAAACTCGCCTGAACCTGTATATCTCCCAAAGGAAAATCCTCTGGATGGGTCAAATCATGAGCTAAATGCTGAAATTCCTCTGAGAAGGAGATCCTATCTCGACCTTCAAAAAGCTGAGAAAGGCTATAAGCCAGAGATTTTCGCGCCTGAAAAGAACCATCTTTTAGCTCAACCCCCAGTTCCTGCAAATTTTGACGAATCTGCTTGGTTTCCTCATCAAAAAAGTACACTTGGTCAGAAGAACTGATATAGAAATCCTGATTGCTGGTCAGGGCTTTAAGAGCTTGGTCAATCTCTTCTTGGGCAATCCCTTGGAAATCAAATTGGATTTCCAACAGTCCTCCCTTGGACTCAATCTGAACCTGAGGAGCTTGGACGCTGTAGAGCTGATTCATCTCATCAGACAAGAAAACCTGACCCAATTTCTCAAAAGCTGGAATCGTATGGTGAAAGAAAGAATAAACTGCCTCTGGCTTCAAAGCCTGTCTCCAAGACTGAAAATCAGCCTCAAAACCAGCCCCTAAACAGACTTGAAATAGCTGATTTTCCAAGACGGCATAGCTTGAAAAAGGTAATTGTTCCAGCTGTTGACGACTAGTCACCTTAACATCTCCATAGTCAAACTGGATATCCAAACGGATGCGGCCGTCATCCTCCCTATCAAAGTAAAAGATTGGTGAAAAGGATCGTATTTGTAAGCGCTCAGGAGCAGAAACTGTTCCTAGCTGTCTAAACAAAGGCAGGCAGGCGGCCAGACGGTCACGATCACTGTTGTCAAACTGGAGGCATTTTCTCCCTCTTTCCTCCTGAGGGAGCTCTTTGATTTCCTTTAGGAGGCTGATTTGTTTAGGGTTTAAGAGATAAAGATTCCCCTTACGAAAGAGAACTGCCCCTCCATAGAATACGTTAACTCGCTCAGTCTCAGAGATTTCCATCTCAAAATAATCGGAATACTCCTGCACTGAAAAAGAGAAAAGGTTTGCTTCAGGATCTAAATCATGAAAGAGAAGATTTTCATAACTAGTAATCTGGTGTTCAAAATGAAAATCCTCCAAATTCATCAGCAACTCCACTCCCTGCTCAAAAAAGGTCAGAGGGAAAAAGAGGTGACGACCTTGATTGGGGAAAAAGAGCTCTTGACTCAGGCCCTCCTCAATCAAGCCACATAAAAAAGTAAGAACTTCTTGACTAGCTGTATCAAAAGCATCCCAAGACAAGTCATTTTCATAGTGCTTTCCAATCATATATGGCTTTAGATGGACTAAGACCTTCAAAAAGAGAGGGATGTCACGAATGACATAATATTTTTGACTATCAACTAAACCGATTCGGAGTGTCCAAAGGAGGCGATTGGTCCCAGCTTCCACCTGACCTTGAGCCGACAAAGTGTAGATTTTCTCTCTCTTCTGAGGTTGGATACGCTCCAAAAAACTGCCACCAAAACTAACCTTGGTTTCAACTTCTTCTTGCTCTTCATGTCCTTTTTCTAAGCTTTGTAAAATCACCTGGCCTTCTTCATCATTCTTCAGATAATGCTCGAGCGCTGCGAGGTGAACACAGTAACCTCTTTTTTGGAAAAAATCGCAAGCACAAAAAACCAGATCATCCTCTAAACTGTAGCGCAAGTCTTCTCCCGCCACACGAGCATAGAGGCGATTCCCTTTTTCCTTGATAATCTCAATGTTGCCTGTTTCATAGAGTGTGACCCCCTCCATGCGCAACTTTCCCGGAATCAATTTAGCCATAGTTACCCCTTTATCTTATCTTTTCATTATACCACATTTTCCCCTACGAAAATAGCCTTCTAGGAAGACTTTTCTCCTAGAAGGCTCGATTTTTAAAGTGTAGCAAAAGTGGTCACGATGCGTTGGCAAACCTCTTCCAGTACGGACTTCGGCATGGCTACATTGAGGCGAGCATGAAGGGATCCTTCTTCCCCAAAGTCCAAGCCTCGGTTCAAGATAACCTTGGCTTCATTCTTCAAAAGCTCTTGCAAGCGATCATTCGTTAGATCATAGGCTGAAAAATCAAGCCAAATTAAGTAGGTACCTTGCGGTTTCATGACCTTAATCTTGGTTTCATTACCCAAAACATCCACTACATAGTTAATGTGATCCTCGATGACTTCCTTTAACTCTCCTAACCAGTCCTTACCATAACGGTAGGCAGCTTCTGTCGCCAAATAACCCAAGCCTGAGATTTCATGCTGGTTATTGGCCAACTGGCGTTTTTGGAAAGCAACACGAAGCTTGGGATTTTCAATAACTGCATAGGAATTCTTGGTCCCAGCAATATTAAATGTCTTAGTGGCACTACTCAAGATAAGGGCAAAGTCTTTAAAAGCTGGATCAATGGTATTGAATGACTGGTGTTTGTGATCAAAGAGAGCCAAATCTTGGTGAATCTCATCTGAAACCAACAAAACACCATGTTTTTGGCAGAGATGACCAATCTTTTCTAACACTTCCTTTTCCCAAACACGTCCACCAGGATTGTGGGGATTGCAAAGGATATAAAGCTTCACATCCTCTTCCACCAATTCCTTCTCTAACTGGTCAAAATCAATCTCAAACAACCCGTCCTTTTCCACCAAAGAATTGGTAATCAATCTGCGATTGTTCAGTTTGACACTGCGGGCAAAAGGTGGATAGACCGGTGTGTTAATCAGAACAGCCTCTCCTTCTTTTGTAAAGGCTTGAATGGCTGTTGAAATAGCTGGTACCACACCCTCGATAAAGACGAGGGCATCCTTATCAAAGTGATAGCCATGTTGTGTGGCTTCCCAGTCCTGAACCGACTCAATCAAAGCATCACTGGCATAGGTATAGCCATAGACCAACTGATCTGCGTAGGCTTGTACAGCTTGTCGAACTTCAGGCAAAACCACAAAGTCCATATCTGCTATCCAAGCTGGTAGAACTTCTCGATCAGCTTCCGCTTCTTTCCATTTATAGGTATGATGCCCAAAACGATTGGGCAGGCTTGTAAAATCATATTTTCCCATATCTATCTTATCCTTCCAAAGCTTGTCGCAAGTCCGCAATCAAATCTCTGGCATCCTCAATCCCAATTGACAAGCGCAAGAGGTCATCTGTTAAGCCATAGGAATGACGCACTTCTGCTGGAATATCCGCATGGGTTTGAGTCGTCGGATAGGTGATCAGGCTTTCCACCCCACCTAAACTCTCAGCAAAAGAGAAGACCTTGAGGCTATTTAAAATATGAGGAATACGTTTTTCATCCACTACTTTAAAGGAAATCATCCCCCCACGTCCTGTATAGAGCACTTCCTTAACAGCAGGTGAATCCTTCAAAAAAGCAACCACTTCTTGGGCATTGGCTGTCGAACGTTCCATACGAAGAGGTAGAGTTTTGAGACCACGAATCAACTGATAACTATCAAATGGTGACAAGACCGCACCAGTCGTATTCAAATTGTAGAAAAGTTGCTCATATAGTTCTAAACTATTAGTCACAACCACCCCAGCTAAAACATCATTGTGCCCTGCTAGATACTTGGTAGCAGAATGAAGAACGATATCCGCACCATCTTCAATCGGTCGTTGGTAAATTGGGCTGTAGAAGGTATTGTCCACCACTACCCTGGCACCCTTGGCATGTCCTAGTTTGGCTAGTTTGGCAATATCAAATTCCAACATCAAGGGATTGGTTGGTGTTTCGATATAGAGAACATCCACATCCTTTTCTAACTCAGCAATTAGCTCTTCTTCTGTATTGGCATAGGTAAAATGGAACCGGCCTTCTTGCTCGACTTGGTTGAACCAACGGAAAGAACCTCCATACAGATCGCGCACAGCCAAGACTTTACTTCCTACTGGAAAAACACTAAAGGCCAGTACAATCGCAGCCATACCTGAACTCGTCGCAAGGGCATAGTCTGCTGATTCAATCGCAGCCAAGACTTCCTCCGCCTTACTCCGAGTTGGATTTTTAGTACGAGTATAGTCAAATCCCGTAGACTGACCGAACTCTGGATGCTGATAAGTTGTTGAAAAATGAAGTGGCGTCACCAAGGCACCTGTTGCCTTATCTGACTTGATTCCCGCCTGGGCCAAAATTGTGTTGATGTGTAGTTCTTTGCTCATACAATACCTCCAAATCTATAGTAACTATTGTACCACTTATTTTCACTAACTTATTTTCTTGTTTTCAAGAGCTAGTTATAGTTTCAAACTATATAAAAACGATAGTTCCTTGAGAAACTATCGTTTTTCCTGTTGAATAGACTGGTTATTTAACGTGTTTTGCCAGTTCTTCTTGGGCTTTTTTATTTGATTCTTCTTTTTCTTTCAGCCATTTTTCTTTCGCTTTTTCATACTCATCAGCCGTTACAGTCTTATCTTGTAACTTGAGATACTTGTATGATTCGACACCCTTATTTCCAGCTTGTGAGAATGGTGATGAGAATGGAACTGTCTTTCTCAAGGTCGGTGTTCCACCCTGAGAAACGTTTGGAATTGCAAGGGCGCTATCAACGAGCCAAGCTTGAATTTCAGCATATTTTTCATAACGTTTTGCTGGATCTTGCTCCTTGTTCGCTTCTTCTAACATTTGAGTGTAAGTATCCAGACCAACTGCCTTAGCCTTGTCATTGACCTCACCTGGTTCTAGACCAATATTTTGCAACATACCGCCGTTATTGACATTTAAGATATCAAGATAGCTTGATGGATCCAAGTAGTCAGCACTCCAACCGCCATTATAGATATCAAAGTCTTTTTGAGCTGCGGTTTGAGCGAGGTAGCTAGAGTTGTCAAAGTCATCTGTTGATAGCTGTTGGATATCGATAACCACATTCTCAGCTCCTAGAACAGATTCGATGGATTGTTTCAAAGAACTTGCTTCAAGTACACCTTTTTTAGCTGATTGGTCAACTGTTACATCCAAGTGGATTGGAAATTGCACACCCTTAGCTTCCAATTCTTTCTTAGCTTCCGCAAATTTAGCCTTAGCTTTATCAGGATTGTAGTATGGATCTTGCGCGTCCGCAAAGTTGATTCCTTGCCATTCTTGGCCATAGTTGACCATCTTTTCTGAAACAACATCGCCAAAGTCTTTTCCGTTGATACTTACAAATGTTGGAGGTACAACCAAATTACGAATAATCTTCGTTGCTCCGTCCTCCCCTTGAGATTGTGCTCCATAGGCAGTACGGTTATAAGCATAGTTGAAGGCTTGACGGAAGTTTTTATTCAGAACTGCTTCTTGGGTTGATTTCTTTTCGATATCTGAGGACTTAGAAGTGAAGTTATAAGATTTTCTGTCCAAGTTGAAGTTCAAGTAATAAGAAGTTGCATTTTGCATACTATAGATGATGTTATCCTTGTTCTTCTCTTTAATGCCTTCAAAGCTTGAGCTATTTGGATAGAGACGCGCGTAGCTATAGACTCCTTCTACAAAGTTACGTGCTAGTGCATCTTGGTCACTACCATCATAATAGGCCAATTTCACACCATCCACAAAGACATTTTTTTCATCCCAGTAGTTGGGATTTTTCTTGAATTCGATAACAGATTTTGAAACAAAAGATTTCATCAAGAAAGGTCCATTGTACAAAATACTAGAAGGGTCTACCTTACCAAAGTCATCCCCTTTTGATTTTAAGAAATCTGCATTGACAGGGAAGAGAATGGTTGAAGTTGTTTTAGAATTCCAATAAGATTCTGGACGTGTCAAAGTGTACTGAACTGTTTGGTCGTCAATCGCCTTGACACCGACAGTTGAAAAGTCAGTTGTTTTCCCGTTGATATAGTCATCCAAACCTGCTACAGAGTCTTGAACCAGGTACAAGGCTTCGGATTTTTTATCAGCAGCATATTTCAAACCTGTCACAAAGTCTTGGGCCGTTACAGGGGCGTATTCTTCACCCTCATAAGTATACCATTTTGCATCCTTACGCAATTTGTAAGTATAGGTCAAACCGTCCTGAGAAACAGTCCAATCCTCTGCCAATGATGGAACATAATTACCGTATTGGTCATTTTCCATCAACCCATCCACCAAATTGGTCACGATGTCATTGGTTGTTGCACGGTTTTCTGCAAGATAGTTCAAACTAGATGGATCGCTCGAATAAACATAGTTATATGTTTTAGAAGCGCTACTTGAATTTCCACATGCGCTCAGTAAGATACCTGCGCTTAACACGACACTTGCAAGTGTCAGATACTTGGCCTTAGACTTTTTCATTTCCAGAACCTCCTGTTTAAAAGTTTTGTCTTATTATACAGCTTTGGTTTTATTTAGTCAAGTGATTTCTGAAGAAAAACTTAAAAAAGCATATTTTTTGCTCTTAATTTTAGAAAAAGTTCTTTTTTTTTAAGAAAAATGTAGTATAAAAACCTTTCTATTAAAGAAAGGTTAAATTCATTACTTTTATTTATAAATCTTTTTACGATATTTTCAATCGTGTACGTAGTCGGTCTGCTTGAGCTTTGCCGATTATCTTGTCTAAGAGTCGTGTCCGTAGGCTCATCAAACCATAAAGACCTCCTCCAAGCCCTCCGATGAGGGCCACATAAAGGAAACTCCAGAAACGTCCACTTGGTTGGAAGATAAAACCGATTATCCACTGCAAGAAGCCAACTAGGATAAACATGACGAGGGTCAAGATGGTAATCAAAATGGTTCGCTTCAAGATTATCTTTCGACGAGCACCCGTTACCTGGCAGATGTCACGGTACATCAAGACATTCGGAATAATCAAGCCGATAGTCGTTGAGATCAAGGGACCGTAGCTGTGGAAAATAGCTATGGTTGGCAATTGCAAGACGATCTTAGCAATGGAACCATAGACAAAGTAAAGAACTGCCTTGCGGTTTCGGAACATGGCCTGAAGCATAGGAGACAAGACCATATACAAGCCTAGGATAGTAGACTGCAAAACTGCAAAGACAAATAAACCCATGGCCAAACTATCTGGCTTACCGTAAAAGACTGTATAAAGAGGCTCCCCTACCATGACCACTCCAACCGTTGCCGGCAGTAGAAATAAGAAGAGCATGGTGAGGCTATCTTGGACTAGGCGAGCCGCCGCCTGCAAGTCACCTTTTACATAGTTTTCCGTCAACAGCGGCAAGCCGACACTCCCAATTGAAACTCCCACAGAGATTAAAATCATAGTAATTTTATTAGGATTGGCTGAGAAATAAGAAAACATGACAACCAAGTCTTCATTGCTGTAGTTGGTAAACCACTTCATACTATTGATAAAGGTCATCTGGTCTAAAATCTGGAAGAGCTGGATGGCTGATCCTGTCAGGATAAAGGGAATGGCTTCCTTGATCGTATCGACTAAGAGTCGCTTACTATTGATCTTATCCCGTGTTTCAAAAACTCTTTTAAGCAAACCTTCTTGGGCAAGGAAGTAGATCAAAACTGCAAAACTTGCTACCATCCCCACAAAGGCTGCAAAGGTCGATTGGGTAACGGCTGATAAGTAGTCACCAGAACCCATCTTCATAATGAAGAAGGTTGCCATCAACATCCAGATAACACGGATCACCTGCTCGGCGATTTGACTCATAGCATAGGGTTTGAGGTTATTCATCCCTTGGAAGAAACCTCGGATGACACTCATAGACGGGAAAATCAAGACCGCCCAAGCCAAGCTCTGCATGATGGGAATCAGGTCTTTCCCCACACCTGACAAATCTGCTAACCAAGGAGAAAAGAGATACAAGACCAAAGCAAAGACTATGCCTAAGCCCGTCATAAAGCTTAGGAAACTCCGAATCAAGGCAAAGCTATGCTCTTCTTCTCGCATGGTATTGTACTTAGCCACTTGTTTGGCGACCGCAACTGGGATACCCGCTGTCGAAATCAGCAAGAACCAGGCGTAAATATTGTAGCCCATGGTAAAGAGACCATTGGCCTTGGCAGCATAGGTCCCCATCCAAATATACCAGGGAATAATGTAGATAGCCCCAAGGAGGCGACTAATAAAGTTACTAGCTGTTAGCCAAGCAGTCCCTCGCAACATCTGGGCCTGCTGGTGATTGTTTTCGTTAGACATAGCTTCCTCATTCAATTTTGATAACTAGGAAAAGTTCCTTATCTTCCATTATAAACTTTTCCTTGTTACTTGTAAAATTCGGGCTTGAAGTTTATAATAGAAAGTATGATTAAGATTGAAACCGTATTAGATATTTTCAAGAAAGATGGCCTTTTTCGCGAGATTATTGATCAAGGACATTACCACTACAACTACAGTGAGGTTGTTTTTGATAGCATCAGTTACGACAGCAGAAAAGTAAAAGAAGGCACTCTTTTTTTTGCAAAAGGTGCTGCCTTTAAAAAAGAATACCTCCTATCCGCTATAAGTCAGGGCTTAGCTTGGTATGTCGCAGAAAAGGACTACGAAGTCGGTATCCCTGCTATTATCGTGAACGACATTAAGAAAGCCATGAGTTTGATTGCCATGGAATTTTATGGTAATCCACAAGAGAAACTCAAAATTCTCGCCTTCACAGGAACCAAGGGGAAGACAACTGCAGCCTATTTTGCCTATAACATCTTGGCTCAACATCATCGCCCAGCTATGTTGTCTACTATGAATACAACCTTAGATGGTAAGACCTTCTTTAAGTCTGCTCTCACAACTCCTGAAAGTATCGATCTCTTTGATATGATGGCTCAAGCTGTTCATAACGGAAGAACCCATCTCATCATGGAAGTCTCCAGCCAAGCCTATCTGGTTAAGCGAGTCTACGGCCTCACTTTCGATGTAGGTGTCTTTCTTAACATCACTCCTGACCATATCGGTCCGATTGAGCATCCTAGCTTTGAAGATTACTTCTACCACAAGCGTCTCTTGATGGAAAATAGCCGAGTAGTTGTCATTAACAGCGACATGGACCACTTTTCTGTCTTGAAAGAACAAGTGGAACATCAAGATCATGACTTCTATGGTAGTAAGTCGAGTAACCAAATCGAGAACTCCAAAGCCTTTAGCTTCTCAGCTACAGGAAAACTCGCTGGCGATTATGATATCCAACTCATCGGTCACTTTAATCAAGAAAATGCCGTCGCTGCTGGACTTGCCTGCCTTCGTCTAGGTGCTAGTCTAGAGGACATCCAAAAAGGAATCGCTGCAACCCGCGTTCCTGGACGTATGGAAGTCCTCACACAGAAAAATGGTGCTAAAGTCTTCATCG
>CAUQPD010000020.1:0-25917 GCA_963519935.1 uncultured Streptococcus sp. | reverse complement strand
TAACATAATCGTTTTCTCTAGCTAATATTTGGTAGACTAGTTGGTGTGATTTCATTGATTTTCCTTTCTAGCTAAGAGGGAGTGAGAGTATTCTTTTCGAGTTTGACTAGGTGTTTTATGAAAAAACTGTTTGTAGGCTTTTGAGAAATGTAGTGGGTCTGAAAAACCTACAGAATATGCAATGACTTTGATCGTTTCATTTGTGTGTTCTAGTAACTGTTGAGCACGGTTCATTCGAACGAAAAGTAAATACTCTTTTGGAGAGAGTTGGTGAAATTCTTTAAACACACTAGTTAAGTAACTTCTATGAACCGATAGCTCTTTTGCTAAATCTTGAATGGTGAGCGATCGTGGATAGTGACTATCAATTAATTGTTTGCAGTCAAGATAGAGCTGGTGAGTTGATGAAATATTCTCTTTTTTCTGATTGGGAGCAATCGTTCCTAGATGAAACATTAGTTCATGGAGTTGTCCCATGATGTGGAGTTGAGCCAATTCATTAGATTTTGTAATCTGAGCAAAGCAGACAATATCTGAGATGAGTTTTGCAGTTGTTTGTGTATGACAGTTATTTGACTGGATGAGGTAGGATTGGTCAGAAATTTGAGATAGAGCAAAGTAGTCAGGTGCCCTCCCTCCAGTGATCCCCAACCAGTAGTAAGCCCAAGGATCCTGGCTATCTGCTTGATAGAATGTTAATTCATCTGGTTTTAGTAAAAAGAAATCTCCTGCCTTTAAATCAACAATTTTCCCCTTATAATGGAATTGACCTTTTCCTTTAGTAATGTAATGTAGTACATAGGTATCTCGAATAGCTGGACCAAAAGAGTAATTAGGCGTGCATTCTTCATAACCGTAGAAGCTAAGAGAAAGATCAATTGTTCCAGTCTGGTATTCTGAAAAAACGAGCATGGGCCACCTCCTACCTAACATTTTACCATACTTTGTAGACATTTCTCTATTTTAGAAAGCGCTTTTATGTGCTAAAATTTTATCAAGAAATAGATGAGGTACAATTTATGGGAGTTCGAATAGAGAATAATCTATTTTACGTTGAGAGTAAAGGTTTAAGTTTGATTATTGAAAATAGGGATGGATTCTTATTATTAAAACATTTAGGAAAGACTATTAAGAACTATAGAGGGGCTAATAGTGTTTACGAACGCGATCATGCTTTTTCTGGTAATCCCATAGCTACTAATCGAACCTTTAGTTTGGATACGCAACGTCAGATTTTTGGACAACATGGTTTGGGTGACTTTAGAAAACCAACTTTACAGGTTCAACATGATGCAACTGAAGTAACAGACTTTCGATTTGTAGAAGCAAAGATTTTAAAAGGTCAGAATGGTCCACAGGGCTTACCTTCTCCTCACAGCATGGATGCTACAGAGACGCTTGCCTTGATTTTAAAAGATTCTAAGGCTCAACTTAGTCTGACTTTGTATTATACAGCTTTTGATAATGATGCGACAATTGCTAGTTACAGCAAATTGGAAAATAATAGCAATCAGGAAGTTGTCATTTATAAGGAATTTTCTTTTATGGCTGATTTTCCTGCTGCAGCTTACGAAATAGTAACTCTGCAGGGAGCTTATGCTCGTGAAAAGACTGTCCGACGTCAACAGGTAGAGCAAGGAATCTTTTCGATTAGTTCGAACCGTGGAGCTTCTGGGCATGCTCAAACACCTGCTCTTATATTATGTGATCAAGGAGTTACAGAGGATGCTGGGAATGTGTTTGCTATTCAACTGATGTATAGTGGAAACTTCGAAGCTTTTGTCCAAAAGAATCAACTGAATGAAGTTCGGGTGGCTATTGGCATTAATCCAGAAAACTTTTCTTGGAAGTTAGATCCTGAGGAAAATTTTGAAACACCGGTAACTTTAGTGACCTATTCAGATAAGGGATTAACTGGTATTAGTCATGAAAGTCAGAATTTTGTACTTAAGCACATTATGCCAAGTAAATTTTCTAAAAAAGAGCGTCCAATTCTAATCAATAACTGGGAAGCTACCTACTTTGACTTTCAGAGAGAAAAACTGTTAGAACTAGCTGATGAAGCTAAGAAAGTTGGAATTGAACTTTTTGTATTAGATGATGGGTGGTTTGGTAATCGCTTTGATGATAATCGTGCTTTAGGTGATTGGGTTGTGAATGAGAAAAAACTGGGTGGAAGTCTAGAAAGTCTGATTTCAGCGATCCATGAAAGAGATTTGCAGTTTGGGCTTTGGTTAGAACCGGAGATGATTTCTGTTGATAGCGACTTGTATCGCAAACATCCTGACTGGGCTATTCAGGTTCCAGGTTATGAGCATACCTATTCTCGAAATCAATTAGTACTTAATCTTGCCAATCCTCAGGTAGTAGAATATTTGAAAAATGTTTTAGATGAACTCCTCTTTCATCATAAAATTGACTACATCAAATGGGATATGAACCGCAATATCACTAATCTGGGGAATGGTTCAGTTTATCTGGAAACCCAGATGCAGTCTCATCAGTACATGATGGGGCTTTACGAACTCGTTTCTTATCTGACAGAGAAGCATAGCCATATTCTCTTTGAGTCCTGCTCAGGTGGTGGTGGACGAAATGATCTTGGTATGATGCGTTATTTCCCACAAGTCTGGGCTAGTGATAATACTGATGCTATTGCACGTTTACCAATCCAATATGGTTCATCCTATCTCTATCCAACCATTTCTATGGGGGCTCATGTGTCAGCAGTGCCAAATCATCAGATGGGACGAACGACACCATTGGAAACTCGTGGTCATGTGGCAATGATGGGAAATCTGGGCTATGAGCTTGATTTGACAAGTTTATCAGATGAAGAGAAGGCTGAGATTGCTAATCAGGTGAACTTGTATAAAGAATTGCGACCAGTAGTCCAGTTGGGGAATCAGTATAGGTTAATCAATCCCGATGCTGAATCCAATGAAGCAGCTGTGCAATTTAACTATGGAAATCAAACGATTGTGACCTACGTCCGAGTCCTGTCAGTTGTGGAAACAATGGAAACCACCTTGAAACTGAAAGACTTAGAAGTGGAAGGGCTTTATGAGCTGGAAGGGACAAACATTGTTTACTCGGGTGCAGAGCTCATGTATGCAGGTTTAACTGTTACCCTATCACCAGGAGATTTTTTGAGTAGACAGTATAAATTCAAAAGACTATAATAAAAGCGTATAAATTTATCAAGGAGGCATTCCAATGAAATGGTATAAGAAAGCAGGTTTTCTTTTAGTAGCTGGGGCAAGTTTACTAGGCCTAGTGGCTTGTGGTCAGAACAATCAATCAACTGATGGCAAGGTAACGATTGAGTTTTTTAACCAGAAGACCGAGATGGCAGATACCTTGCAAAAGATTGTGGATGATTTTGAAAAGGAACACCCTAATATTGATGTGAAGCTGACTACAGTACCTTCAGCTGGAATTGTTCTAAAGACTCGGATTTTATCAGGAGATGTTCCAGATATTATTAATATCTATCCTCAAAATATGGATTTCCAGGAGTGGGCGAAGGCAGGTTATTTTTCAGATATGACAGGAAAACCCTATCTTGAGAACATCAAGAATGACTATGCCGAAAAGTATGCAATCAATAACAAGATTTATAGTGTGCCTTTAACGGCCAACCTTTATGGAATCTATTACAATAAAACGAAGTTTAAAGAATTAGGACTTGAGGAACCGAAGACTTTTAAAGAGTTTCAAGAGATTGTTAAAAAGATAAAAGATAGTGGAAATTCTCCGTTTGCGGTTGCAGGCAATGAAGGCTGGACATTAAATGGTTACCACCAACTTTCTCTCATTACTCTTACGGGTAGTGGAGATGCGGCTAATAACTATCTTCGCTTTTCAAAACCAAACGCAATCTCTGCAGATGATGCTATTTTAAAAGCAGATGCAGAACGACTCGATTTATTAGCAGATAATGCTCAAGATGGTTGGCGTGGAGCCTCTTATAATGATGCGGTGGTAGCATTTTCGAGTGAAAAAGCCTTGATGATGCCACAAGGATCATGGGCATTAGCCGCAATTAATCAACAGGATCCAAAATTTGAGGTGGGGATGTTTTCCTTTCCTGGAGAAGAAGTAGGAAAAGAAGTCACTGTTGGTGCAGGGGATATGGCATTATCAACTTCAGCTACTACCAAACACCCTAAGGAAACCGAAGAATTTATCAGCTATATGACTAGTCCAAAAGCTATGCAGTCATACTATGATGTAGATGGATCACCTGTTGCGGTAAAAGGCATACAGGAAAAAGAAGATTCAGCGCTTGCAGCTATTTCTAAACTGGCTTTTACGGACAAACATTATGTTTGGTTGGGCCAACGCTGGAACTCTGAAGAAGACTTTTTTAATCTAAGTGCAGGTTACCTGATGGATAAAAATCTGAAAAATATGGCAAACAATCTCAATGCTTTCTTTAATCCAATGAAGGCAGATTTGGACTAGAATAGGAGTTAAGATGATATGGCTATTCGAAAATTTTTAAATAAATACTGGGGTTGGACATTTTTGCTCATCCCGCTTGCTTTACAAGCTATCTTCTTTTACTTTCCAATGGTACAAGGTGCTTTCTATAGTTTGACTAACTGGACTGGATTGACCTATAATTATAAATTTGTTGGTTTGAATAACTACAAATTGTTGATGATTGATGGGAAATTCTTCACAGCCATAGCCTTTACTTTGATTTTAACTCTGGCATTGATTATTGGAGAGATTACGATTGGGATGGTTGTGGCACGAGCCTTAAATTCTAAGATGAAGGGGCAGACCTTCTTTAGAGCTTGGTTCTTTTTCCCGGCTGTTTTGTCTGGTTTGACAGTTTCCTTGATTTTTAAACAATTTTTCAACTATGGGCTTCCAACGATTGGAAGAATTTTAGGGCTTGGTTTTTTACAAGAGAGCCTATTAGGAACACCTGTCGGAGCGGTAGTGGCAACTATTTTTGTTCTTCTATGGCAAGGAGTAGCTATGCCAATCATTCTCTTTCTTGCTGGTCTTCAGAGTATTCCAAATGATATTTTAGAGGCAGCATCAATTGATGGTGCAACAAGTAAACAAACTTTTTGGAAGATTGAATTGCCCTATTTACTGCCAACGATCTCTATGGTTTTTATTCTGGCTCTTAAGTCCGGTTTGACAGCCTTTGACCAGATTTTTGCCTTGACGAGTGGTGGTCCAAATAATGCTACAACGTCTCTTGGACTGTTAGTCTACAACTATGCTTTCAAGAGTAATCAATATGGATATGCGAATGCAATTGCCTTGATTTTATTCTTAATTATTGGAATTGTTTCTATGGTCCAAATCAAACTATCAAAGAAATTTGAAATCTAATTGGGGAGTCCTACACATGAAAAAAGAAGAAAAATTGAATCAGTTTTGGAAATATGTCCTCTTGATAGTAGGTGGTATTCTTATACTTGTTCCTTTGTTGGTAACGGTATTTAGTTCCTTCAAGACAACCAAGGATATCATGAATCATTTCTTTAGTTTGCCCAATCCTTTTACCTTAAGTAATTATGAACGATTAATTTCGGATGGAATTGGAGGCTATTTCTGGAATTCAGCTGTTATTACGGTGTTATCATTGATTGTAGTGGCTTTCTTTATACCAGCTGCAGCTTATTCCATTGCTCGAAATATGTCCAAGAAAAAAGCCTTTGCAATTATGTATTCGCTCCTGATCTTAGGGATATTTGTTCCATTTCAGGTGATTATGATTCCCATCACAGTTATGATGAGTAAACTCGGCCTAGCAAATATGTGGGGGCTAGTAATACTCTACCTAACTTATGCTATTCCACAGACCCTCTTCTTGTATGTTGGTTATATAAAAATCAGTGTACCGGATAGTTTGGATGAAGCTGCTGAAATTGATGGGGCTGATCGTTTTACAATTTATCGTCGAATCATTTTTCCAATGTCGAAGCCCATGCATGCGACAACTTTGATTATCAATGCTCTCTGGTTCTGGAATGACTTTATGTTGCCACTCTTGATTCTGAATAAGGATTCCAAGATGTGGACTTTACCTCTCTTCCAATACAACTACCAAGGTCAGTACTTCAATGACTATGGCCCAAGTTTTGCATCTTATATTGTGGGAATTGTAACGATAACCATTGTCTACCTCATCTTCCAAAAACATATCATTTCAGGAATGAGTAACGGGGCAGTGAAGTAACAAGATACAAAGCCCGTTAAAAGCTCACAGTGAAAATAGGGAATCTGAATAAGAAGCCTTGGCTTCTTGGAAGATTCATCTTTTTCACACAGAGCTTAGGGCGTGTTCAATTAAGATACAAAGGAACAGTTCAGCTTATTGACAATTCTATGTAGAAAAAAGAAAGTAGTACTTAGTTGCTTGCAGTCTATATTAGTACTGAACAAAAATCTAAAAATATCTTTCATTTACAAAGCCAGGTCATATAAGACTTGGCTTTCATCAGAAAAAGGAGACCATCTATGACCATTCAAAATAAAACCATGTTGATTACTTACTCAGATAGTCTTGGAAATAATCTTAAAGACTTATATGAGAATTTGGAAGAACATTTTGGCGATGCTATTGGGGGAGTTCACCTTCTACCATTTTTCCCATCAACAGGTGATCGTGGATTTGCGCCAGTTGACTATGATGAAGTGGATTCAGCTTTTGGTGATTGGGAGGACGTTAAGCGTTTAGGTGAGAAATATTATCTTATGTTTGACTTTATGATTAATCATATTTCTCGTCAATCTAAGTATTATAGGGACTATCAAGAAAAACATGAAGCCAGTGAATTTAAAGATCTCTTTTTAAACTGGGATAAGTTTTGGCCAGAGAACCGTCCGACACAGTCTGACGTAGATTTAATCTACAAGCGTAAGGATCGTGCACCAAAGCAAGAGATTGTATTTGCAGATGGTTCAGTAGAACATTTGTGGAATACCTTTGGTGAGGAGCAGATTGATCTTGATGTGACCAAAGAAGTAACGATGAGATTCATCCGTAAGACCATTCAACATCTAGCAAGTAACGGGTGTGATTTGATTCGTCTAGATGCCTTTGCTTATGCAGTGAAGAAATTGGATACCAATGATTTCTTTGTGGAACCAGATATTTGGAATTTATTGGACAAAGTTCGAGATATCGCTGCTGAGTATGGGGCAGAGCTTTTACCTGAGATTCATGAACACTATTCGATTCAGTTTAAAATAGCGGACCATGATTACTATGTTTACGATTTTGCCCTTCCAATGGTGACTCTTTATACTCTTTACAGTTCCAGAACAGAGCGTTTGGCCAAGTGGTTGAAGATGAGCTCGATGAAGCAATTTACGACACTAGATACTCATGATGGGATTGGAGTGGTGGATGTCAAAGATATCCTGACTGATGAGGAAATTGACTATGCTTCAAATGAACTCTATAAGGTTGGAGCGAATGTCAAACGCAAGTACTCTAGTGCAGAGTATAACAATCTAGATATCTACCAAATCAATTCAACCTATTATTCAGCACTTGGAGATGATGATGTCAAGTACTTCCTTGCTCGTTTGATTCAAGTTTTTGCTCCAGGCATTCCTCAGGTTTACTATGTGGGTCTATTAGCAGGAAAAAATGACTTGAAATTTTTAGAAGAAACCAAAGAAGGTCGAAATATTAATCGTCATTACTATAGCAACGAGGAAATAGCAGAAGAAGTTCAACGTCCTGTGGTGAAGTCTCTTCTCAATCTATTTTCTTTTCGTAATCAATCAGAGGCCTTTGACCTAGAAGGGACTATTGAGATAGAAACACCAACAGCTCACAGCATTGTAATCAAACGTCAAAATAAAGACAAGTCCGTAACAGCAGTAGCAGAAATTGATTTGCAAAGTCAGACCTATCAAGTAGTGGAAAACGGCAGAAAAATTCAGTTCTAGTGCTATATTGATGATAGAATTTTTTGTGGTGAAAACGTGTTCATTGTTCCCAAATGACGGAAAAAATGGTAGAATATAAAGATAGTTTAGCATTTATCTTCTGGAGAAATCCAGAACAGAAAGGATCCGTTTTGAAATCAATTGGATTACTGGATAAGATAAGAGGGCTTTCGAAAAAAGATTTCTTTTTATATTTGATGATCATAAGTATCTTTTTACCTTTTTATTTATTCTTAGGGCTCTTTGCTTTATATTTGATAGGTTTACTTGTTACTGGGGAGATGAAGGGAATTATCAAAGGATTGGCCAAACATCCTGTACTTCTCTTTTTTATTGCCTACAGTAGTATCATCTCCATCGTCGCCAAGAATTGGCTTGGATTGGTTGCATCTTTACTGATGTTTCTCTTCCTCATTTTCTTTAGTTTCTACCAGAAACGTCTGACACATGCTTTCTTTCGACTGATACTGCAGACAATCTTGTTTGGTAGTGTGCTCTCTGCGGCTTTTGCTACTTTGGAGCATTTCCAAATTGTAAAGAAATTTAACTATGCCTTTCTTTCGCCCAATATGCAGGTATGGCATCAGAATCGGGCAGAAGTGACCTTTTTTAATCCTAATTACTATGGAATTATTTGTTGTTTCTGTATCATGATTGCCTTCTATCTCTTTACAACGACCAAGTTGAATTGGTTGAAGGTATTCTGTGTGATTGCAGGCTTTGTTAATCTCTTTGGATTGAACTTTACGCAAAATCGAACTGCCTTTCCTGCTATTATCGCTGGAGCCATCATTTATCTCTTTACAACCATTAAAAACTGGAAGGCCTTTTGGCTTAGTATCGGGGTCTTTGCGATTGGCTTGAGTTTCCTTTTTTCTAGTGATTTGGGAGTTCGGATGGGAACTTTAGATTCTTCTATGGAAGAACGCATTTCTATCTGGGATGCTGGGATGGCCTTGTTTAAGCAAAATCCTTTTTGGGGGGAGGGGCCATTGACCTATATGCACTCTTATCCTCGGATAAATGCTCCTTATCATGAACATGCTCACAGTCTTTATATTGATACGATTCTGAGTTACGGAATTGTGGGGACCATTTTATTAGTTTTGTCTTCTGTTGCTCCTGTTCGCTTGATGATGGATATGAGTCAGGAGTCGGGGAAACGTCCGATTATCGGTCTTTATCTATCTTTCCTTACAGTGGTTGCTGTGCATGGAATCTTTGACTTGGCCCTTTTCTGGATTCAGTCAGGTTTCATTTTCTTGTTAGTTATGTGCAGTATTCCATTGGAGCGTCGAACTTTGGTATCAGACATGACGGATTAAGTTTATAAGATTGAAATCTTCTACCTTGAGTAGGAGATTTTTTACTGAGAAAAATTAGTTCTAAATCGAAATAGTTGACAGTTAGAATAATAAGTATTATAATGTTTTCATTCGTATCGATATGGAAATAAATTGGAGGTTTCATGAAATATTGTCATTTGGTAGCCCATCATATTCGTTTGTTGAATGGGCGGATTTTTCAAAAGTTACTGAGACAAGACCCTGACTCTCTTTATCGGAGTGAGCAGGGAAAGATTTTAGCGGTTTTATGGAATAGTAAGACGGGCTGTGCAACTGCGACAGATATTGCGCTTGCGACTGGGCTTGCTAATAATACGCTGACGACTATGATAAAAAAGCTAGAGGAACAAAATCTTATAACTGTCAGTCCGTGTGGAGAAGATAAGCGTAAGAAGTATTTAGTTTTAACAGAGTTGGGCAAGTCCCAGAAAGAAGTTGGGCAACGTGTCAGTCAGAGATTGGATACTATCTGTTACAAAGGATTTTCAGAAGAGGAAATTAGGCAGTTTGAAGCCTTTCAAGAAAGAATTTTGGCTAATCTGAAAGAGAAGGAAAATGAGGTTTAGAGTGGGATAAATTAGTTATTAAAAGTTTGGTAACTTGACCAATCGAGGAAAATTTTAAATTGAGGACAAAGAATGATTGAATACAAAAATGTAGCCTTGCGCTACACAGAAAAAGATGTTTTGAGAGATGTCAATTTACGGATTGAGAATGGGGAGTTCATGGTTTTAGTTGGACCTTCTGGGTCTGGTAAGACGACCATGATCAAGATGATTAACCGTCTTTTGGAACCAACTGATGGAAATATATACATGGATGGTAAGCGCATCAAAGACTATGATGAGCGTGAACTTCGTCTTTCTACTGGTTATGTTTTACAGGCCATTGCTCTGTTTCCCAATCTAACGGTTGCGGAAAATATCGCCCTCATTCCTGAGATGAAGGGCTGGAGCAAGGAAGAGATTACTAAGAAAACAGAAGAGCTCTTGGCAAAAGTTGGCTTGCCAGTAGCTGACTATGGTCATCGCCTGCCTAGAGAATTATCTGGTGGTGAGCAGCAGCGAGTTGGTATTGTCCGAGCTATGATTGGCCAGCCTAAGATTCTACTCATGGATGAGCCTTTTTCAGCCTTGGATGCTATTTCGAGAAAACAGTTGCAGGTTCTGACGAAAGAATTGCATAAAGAGTTTGGGATGACAACGATTTTTGTGACCCATGATACGGATGAAGCTTTGAAATTAGGTGATCGTATTGCTGTTTTGCAGGATGGAGAGATTCGTCAGGTGGCGAATCCCGAGACGATTTTAAAAGCGCCTGCAACAGACTTTGTAGCAGACTTGTTTGGAGGTAGTGTTCATGGCTAATTTGATATCAACTTTTCAGGAGCGTTTTGGTGATTGGGTAACAGCCCTATCTCAACATTTGCAGTTGTCGCTTTTGACTTTGTTACTAGCTATTTTTATAGCGATTCCTTTGGCTGTTTATCTTCGTTATCATGAGAAATTGGCGGATTGGGTCTTGCAGATTGCAGGGATTTTCCAGACCATCCCGTCTCTGGCCTTGTTGGGGCTCTTCATCCCCTTGATGGGAATTGGGACCTTACCGGCCTTGACAGCTCTAGTGATTTATGCTATTTTCCCGATTTTGCAAAATACCATCACTGGGCTGAAGGGAATTGATCCGAGTCTGCAAGAGGCTGGGATTGCCTTTGGGATGACCAGGTGGGAGCGTCTCAAGAAGTTCGAAATTCCACTTGCCATGCCTGTCATAATGTCTGGTATTCGGACGGCAGCGGTCTTGATTATCGGTACGGCGACCTTGGCAGCCTTGATTGGGGCTGGCGGACTGGGTTCCTTTATCCTTTTGGGAATTGACCGCAATAATACCAGTCTGATTTTGATTGGGGCCCTTTCTTCAGCAGTGCTTGCCATTGCCTTTAACTTCCTACTAAAAGTGATGGAAAAAGCAAAATTGCGGACGATTTTCTCTGGTTTTGCCTTGGTGACCATATTGCTCGGTCTGTCTTATAGTCCAGCCCTCTTAGCTCAAAAAGAGAAAGAAAACTTGGTGATTGCTGGGAAATTGGGACCTGAACCAGAAATTTTGGCAAATATGTATAAGTTGCTGATTGAAGAAAATACCAGTATGACTGCGACTGTTAAACCGAATTTTGGGAAAACAAGCTTCCTCTATGAAGCTCTGAAAAAAGGGGACATTGATATCTATCCTGAATTTACTGGTACGGTGACTGAAAGTTTGCTTCAGCCATCACCCAAGGTAGGTCATGAGCCAGATCAGGTTTATCAGGTGGCGCGTGATGGCATTGCCAAACAGGATCATCTGGCCTATCTAAAACCTATGTCTTATCAAAATACCTACGCTGTAGCTGTTCCGAAAAAGATTGCTCAAGAATATGGCTTGAAGACCATTTCGGACTTGAAAAAAGTGGAAGGACAGTTGAAGGCAGGTTTTACTCTCGAATTTAATGACCGTGAAGATGGCAATAAGGGCTTGCAATCAATGTATGGTCTCAATCTCAATGTAGCGACCATGGAGCCAGCCCTTCGCTATCAGGCAATTCAGTCAGGCGATATTCAAATCACGGATGCCTATTCGACAGATGCAGAGTTAGCACGTTATGATTTACAGGTCTTGGAAGATGACAAGCAACTCTTCCCACCTTATCAAGGGGCACCACTCATGAAAGAAGCTCTTCTCAAGAAACATCCTGAGTTGGAGACAGTTCTCAATAAATTGGCTGGCAAAATTACTGAAAGCCAGATGAGCCAGCTCAACTATCAAGTCGGTGTTGAAGGCAAGTCAGCAGAACAAGTAGCCAAGGAGTTTTTACAAGAACAAGGTTTGTTGAAGAAATAGTTTGAAAATGTCAAATTCAACTTCAACTTGCTTAAACGACTATATAGAAAAATGCTCAGACAATGTCGTCTGGGCTTTTTTGGTATTAGAGTTACTAAATGTCATTTAAAATGGAAAATAATACTCAATGAAAATCAAAGAGCAAACTAGAAAGCTAGCCGCAGGCTGTACTTGAGTACGGTAAGGCGACGCTGACGTAGTTTGAATTTGATTTTCGAAGAGTATAAGAGGAAATTTTCAGGATTTTCTAGATTTTTACTGTAAATACACTTGACTATTCACAAAATAGGTGTATAATGTGTTGTGAACTACTTAACAAATAAAGATTTCCAGCTCATGTCGACTAAGGATGGAAATCTTGTGTATAGACAGTTCAGTAGATATATAATAGAGCGTTGCGTCCGAAAGTCTATCCAGACACGGCTCTTTAAAAACAAAAGGAGAAGATTATGAAAACAGAACCGATTCATCGTACCAGTATGTGGAAATTTAAGTTAAGTGCTGCCACCATGACTTTGATTCCCGCTGCCGTGGGGATTAACTATGTTGCCAAAGCCTTGGCGGAGGGGTTAAAGTTGCCCGTTTGGCTGGGGTCTTTGGGAACCTTTCTTACCAGCATGTTGGCTGGGCCGGTTGCCGGTGCCATTAGTGGTTTCATCAACAACGTGATCTATGGGCTGACCTTATCGCCAATTTCAACCGTGTATGCGATTACCAGCATCGGAATTGGGATTGCTGTCGGAGTTTTGCACGCCAATGGGTGGTTCTCGTCAGCGCGACGAGTATTTGTTTCTGCTATTATTATTGCCATCGTTTCAGCTGTCATTTCAACGCCACTCAACG
Source organism: uncultured Streptococcus sp. (assembly GCA_963519935.1). Lineage (GTDB taxonomy): Bacteria > Bacillota > Bacilli > Lactobacillales > Streptococcaceae > Streptococcus. Next base: position 12,916 of record CAUQPD010000020.1, on the reverse strand, counting down.
TCATCTTTTGGGGTGGTCAGACCGGTATCGCTTGGGGTGACTCATTGTTTGCGGTAATGGTCGCCAATCATGCACCAGTGTGGCTGGCCTCATTTATAGATGAGTTTGTCTTGGATATTTTGGATAAAGTCTGCGTGGCCTACCTGGCATTCTTCATCTATCGTCAGCTGCCGAAGCGGATGGTGCACTTCTTTAGCGATGATAAATGATGACTGATAAAACATTGATTTCTGGAGCGCCACGGGTCAAGCTCAAGTGGTACCAGGTGATCGATCCGATTACTAAGCTCTTGTTCATCTTGAACATGACGTTGTTGAGCTTTGCCAGTATGAATTTATTGCTTCAGGCCGGATTAATTCTTGTCGCAACACTGCTATTGTTATTTTCCAAATTGAGTTCTACCACCTTTAAGGCGCTGGGATTCAGCCTGTTTCTGATTTGCACCATGCTGATCATCCAAGGGTTATTTTACAGTCGGAATCAAACTGTGCTGTTTTCTGTGTTTGGGGTGTCGTTCTACAAAGAAGGCCTGATTTACGCCACCACTCTGGGTTGTCGAGTATTGGTGATTATTTTGACCAGTGGCTTTTTTATGGTGACCACGAGTATTTCAGAAAACGCGGCCTATTTGGAACTGTCCGGATTGTCTTATAAAACCGTCTACGTTCTGATGTCGGTGTGTTATATTTTGCCGGAAATGATGCGCAATATGCGGAAAATCCAGCAGGCACAAAAAGTTCGCGGAACCAATCCGCAAAAAACGTTGATTCAGAAACTAAAGTCAGTCCTGCCGGTTCTAATTCCATTGGTGATTAAGACATTGGATCAATCGATGACGCGGTCGATTTCTCTCCAACTGAGAGGTTTTGATAATCTCAACCGGACTGTCAGAACCTCCCAGCGCGTGTATCGCCTGTCGCGGACGCTGCACATTGGTCTGACTGGATTGGCAATTTTATTGATTGGGTGGAAGATATGGACGAAGATAAACGGATTGTAATTGAAAATTTGACCACCCGTTATCCGGGTACTGAGCAACCACAACTGCGTCAGATTAACGCGGAGGTTCATACCGGCCAGGTGGTTGGGATTATCGGGAATAGCCACTCCGGCAAATCGACTTTGTGCCGTGTTCTGGCAGGGGTCATTCCCAAAATTGTGTCTGCTGAGATTGAGGGCGATTGGCACATGTTTGGCCAGCGAGTGTCTGACAATTGGCTCGTTTATAATGCCATGAATGGAGTTGTACTGCAAAATCCAGCTGGCCAACTAAGCGGGTTGGCAGACACGGTTGCCGATGAAATCGCCTTTGACTTGATTAATCAGGGAATGGCTGAAGGACTGATTCAAAAACGGGTTGAAGAAGTTGCCACGCAAATGGGGCTGATTGAACAGCTGAATTTGCGTCCCGAGAGCCTTTCCGGTGGTCAGATCCAGCGGTTGGCAATTGCCACGGCGATTGTGGCTAATCCGGCTGTTTTGATTATGGATGATCCGACCAGTGAGATGGATCCCCTTGGCCGCCGGCAATTTTTCCAATGGCTGGCCCAAGTCAAAGAGACGACTGTCTTCATTGTCACCAGTGAAATTGACGATTTGTGCGAAGTCGCCGACGTTGTGTGGGTGCTGCACGAGGGTCAAATGGTAGCCCAGGGCAGGCCGGGTGAGGTGTTTAATCATTTGGCAGCTGACTGGCAGATTCCAGCCCCGACAATCCAGCAACTTGCTCAAAAAATGGATTGGCACTTGGCTGATGGCCGGTATCCAGTGAATTACGCTGATCTGAAGGAGGTTCGTTATGTCCACAATTGAACTGAGCCACCTGACGTTCACTTATCCGGAACGGTCCTTTAGCTTGGATGTTGAAGACAAACACTTCGCCGATCCGATGGTGGCGATTGTCGGCCAAAATGGTGCCGGCAAATCAACGCTCTTCAAATTGTTGACGGGTTTGCTGACACCACAAACCGGTGTGATTAAGATCGATGGAGAAAATTTTAATGATCTTAAACCAGTCGAAAAGTTACTGAAGGTTGGGATTACTTTTCAGAATCCTGACGATCAGCTTTTCAACCCGACCGTTCAACGAGAGGTGGAGTGGAATGTCGCGCAGGTCATAGATGACCACGACACGATTACGAGGCGGGCTTTAGCGGCTCTAAAAAGAGTTGGCTTGGATGATAAAACAGCTGAAAGTCCATATGACCTGTCATTGTCGGAACGCAAGCTGTTGAGCGTTGCCACAGTTTTGGCAGTGGATCCGGCGATTTATTTATTTGATGAGCCGATGATGTCGCTTGATTGGGAAAGCCGGCGCAAGTTGACCGCAATTTTCCATCAGTTGGCTGATTCGGGCCACCAAGTTGTGACCATCACCCATGACATGGATTGGGTCGCCGCCGAGTTTGAATCGGTGTATGTTATGGAACACGGGAAGTTTGGCTTCGCCGGCAGTCCACGGGAATTGTTCAGCAATCACGAACTTGTCCAGCGAGTGGGATTACTACCACCGCGGATTATGGACATAGCGGAGTCGCTGGGTGATTCACAGACATATTTATCGGTTAATGATTATTGCCAGAAAAATCGAGATGTATAGAAAAAGTCACCTCTGCGGGTTTTCCAGGTTGAAGGATTAACTTCAGCTTCTGGCAAGAACTCACATGGGTGACTTTTGTGTTTAATAACGTTTCATGATCATCGGGTGCTTCCTCAGATCACTCGGTTTGATTTTACTTTGTTTCATGGTCATAATCATATACCATTTCTTTTGGATTTTTTGTTTGACTAATACAAAATAGGTCTTCATAGGTCTTCGCATTTTTAGCGCCCATTAGGATCATCAGTATAATTTTCTGAATTAGGAGACTGTCCCATCACTATTCGAACTTCGTCTCCCAACTTACGCTGTTCCCATTCATCCGTGAATCCTTTAAATCGCAATTCTGGAACTTTCTTTTTAACTGAATCATCTATTTTCGCCATAATCCCCACCATTTTATTGGTTTTTCTTGTTCTTCTATCCTTTTTTGATCTTTGATTTGTTCCTGCAAATTTTCCAACTTCTCTTTAAGAGCGTTCACTTCATCTTTATATTGATTGTCTAAGTGTTTGAATTCTGTTTCCTGTGAGGGCATTTTGAGGGCTTTTAAGTTATCATTTTCCGCCTTGTATTCTTCTAGCAACTTTTTATCTTGCAAGGCTAATCGTTGTTACTAGTCTAACAAATTAGTTAGTTTTTCTATTTGTTGGTCTTTGGTATTTGATTTGCTACTACTTTCTACTTTACCTAAAATTATTTTTTCTGCTTTAGAATTTATTAGATTAGACCCATTGGAACTTTTAAGCTGTAATTCTTTTGGTAACCTTTGGTAGTGATATTGAATATTTTGTTTTGTAACACTCAACTCATCCGCCAGCTCTTTGATCGTTTTTAAGTCTTCACTCATGGTTTAAGTCCTGCCTTTTAACCGTTGGTAGATATTGTTCAATGGCTTTTTTGAGGTAGCGTGCGATATTATGCTTAGAATATTCTTCACGTCTGCTGGCAACATAAGACAAGTGGTCTTTGACACTATTTAGCCCTCTTAATTCTTTCAGTTCGTCATAGAGGGGGTAAACATGGACTTGCAATCCTGCCATGATTTTTGTATCTTGCATTTCAAACGGACTTAGCAACATATTTTCTAGCAATAGCGTGGTGTACTTGCTTTTCATTGCTTCAATAGCTAGCTTATCTTCGGTTTCTGCTTTGCGTGCTTTATCTTCTTGATAGGCGGTATCTTCTAACTTATAGCTGTTATCGTCTGCTCGACGTTTCTTTCGTAACCAGATATCCAATGTTAAACCGTCCGCATCAATCGCTCGATAGAGATAATGCCAACGCCCCTTAATTTTGATATAGGTTTCATCCATTTTCCACGAATAGAAGGACTGTTTATTTTTCTTTTTCCAGAGATGATAGAGGATTTTACTGTATTCTTGAACCCACCGATAAATCGTAGTGTGACAAACATTTATTCCACGGTCATAAAGCAATTCCTGAACTTCACGATAGCTCAGATTGTAACGTAGGTAATAACCAACAGCGACAATGATGACGTCTTGTTGGAATTGTTTACCTTTAAAATGATTCATCTCTCAAGCCTTACTAACCTTTTTTCTGCTCTTTGAGAAGCCGAAGGTCGTGCTAGTAACTACCTATTTGGTTTGATTAATTCCATCATTTATCTGGTGCTTGCCCTTCAAAAAGGCTTCTATGGTGAGGTTTTAACAACTCTCTATTTTACAATTATGCAGCCAATTGGTCTCTTGGTTTGGATTTATCAAGCCCAGTTTAAGAAAGAACAACAAGAGTTTGTCGCACGTAAACTAGACGGCAAGGGTTGGACAAAGTATCTTTCTATTAGTGTTCTTTGGTGGTTGGCCTTTGGGTTTATTTATCAGTCTATCGGAGCTAATCGTCCCTATCGTGATTCTATCACTGATGCGACCAATGGTGTAGGGTAAATCCTCATGGCAGCTGTTTGCCGTGAACAGTGGATATTCTGGGCTGCTACTAATGTCTTTTCAATCTATCTCTGGTGGGGAGAAAGCCTTCAAATCCAAGGGAAATACCTGATTTACTTGATCAATAGTCTAGTTGGGTGGTATCAGTGGAGCAAGGCAGCAAAGAGTGCTTAAAAAGTAAAAAAGGATCAGATGATCCTTTTTTGTGTTAGAGCAAAATGAATAATACCGTAATGATAATAGCGCTCGTTATACGAACGATGTGGTGCGAGATATGTTGTTTTTCTTTCTGTTGGCCGTTCCAGTAGGCTCCATAGCAGACGATACTCGAGCCCACAATCCATAGAAGAATGGTCGCCAGTGGGACGAAGTAAAAGATGGCTAGAGCCAGAGAGGTGAGGCAACTGCCGACCAAAATGCACTTATTTCCCAGACTGTAGTTCTTTTGTTTCATGGCTGAAAAAGCAGCAGCAAGGTGAAGCAATGAGAAGGCGAGAGCTAGTACAATTGTTAGTATTCCTAGAATTATCGAAGTTAACATAGTTTGTTCCTTTCTGAGTTACAGGCTTAGTTATCAAGTGGAGTTGGAGAGGTCATCTCCATCACATCAAGGTAAAATCTCACCACTTGGTTTTCGGTATAAGATTTTCCTTGTTTTAGCCACCAAGTTAGAGTCTCGATAAAGTTCGTCACAACAAAATGCTGGAGGTAGGAGGCCGGAATGTTTGGATAGGCCTCTTGCAAGTCATCCGCCACCATGGGATAAACGTGGTGTTCGAGCTCCTTGTGTAGTTGGCGTAGGAAGTAGTCGTTTTTGGAAAAAAGGAGACTGGTGACATGGTCCTGGTTTTTCTGAAAATGTAAAAAGATATGTGCGAGGTAGTCCTCGGTCGTAAAGTGTCCTTCCCTTTCAAAGAGATGATGAAAGAGGTAGCGACAGAGCTCATCTAAAAGGAGTTCCTTGCTTTCATAGTGACAGTAAAAAGTAGAACGTCCAACATCTGCTAGGTCAATGATATCCTGAACAGTAGTGGCATCATAGCCCTTGTCGTTCAAAAGTTGTAAAAAAGCTTGATAGATGGCTTTTTTCGTCTTACTAACCCGACGGTCTCTTTTTGGCATATAGACACTTGAGACAAACTGTTCAGAACTGAACAGGACTGACAGTTTGCTTCTATCCTTTCTTTGGATTTTATTAGATAATACAAATGAAAGAAGTATGTATATACCCATTATACCAAAGGAGGGAGAGAAATGAGTTCTAAAACATCTATCTGGTTAGCTTTTTTCTTAAATTTAAGCTATGCGATTGTTGAGTTTATCGCAGGAGGAATCTTTGGTTCAAGTGCAGTTCTTGCTGATTCTGTTCATGACTTGGGAGATGCTATGGCCATTGGTATCTCAGCCCTTTTAGAAACAATCTCCAATCGTGAAGAAGATAGGCAGTACACCTTGGGTTACAAACGTTTTAGCCTTTTAGGGGCCATGCTAACGGCTGTGATTCTTATGATAGGGTCTGTCCTAGTGATTTTGGAAAATATCACAAAGATTGTTCACCCGCAACCCGTTAATGAGAAAGGTATCCTCTGGCTGGGAATCATTGCAGTAGCTATCAATGTGCTAGCAAGTCTGGTAGTTCGTAAAGGAAAGACAAAGAACGAGTCAATTCTTAGCTTGCATTTTTTGGAAGACACTCTTGGTTGGTTGGCCGTCATCCTAATGGCGATTATCCTCCGATTTACAGATTGGTATATCCTTGATCCGCTTTTATCGCTGGTTATTTCTATCTTTATTCTGTCGAAAGCCATTCCTCGCTTTTGGAGCGCACTGAAAATTTTCCTAGATGCTGTGCCAGAAGGGGTCGAGACAAGTGATTTGGAGAAAGATTTAGAGGTTCTACCCAATGTCAACAGTGTCAATCAACTTAGTATTTGGTCCATGGATGGTCTGGAGAACAATGCTATTGTCCACATCTGTATCGAGGACTGGGAGCAGATGATGGGGACCAAAGAAGTGGTGCGTCAATGTTTAGAAGAAAGAGGCGTGCAGAATATCACTATTGAAGTGGATAGCAGTCAAAGTAATCATGCGCAACATAGGCGGAAGGTGAGAGAGTTAGAGCAGAAGCATGGGCATCATCATTAGAAAAGACGACCTCAATAAGAGGTCGTTTTGATATTCTATTCATTCCGTGTACTTTCTCTCAATGTCAGTCTGGTGCCCAGCATGGTTAGGCTAGGTATTTTGCGACCGTGTAGAACTTCCTTGTTAAGAATATCCATCCCTGCTCGGCCCATTTCTTCGGTATAGACAGTGATGCTAGAAAGGGGAGGATAGACCTGCTTAGTCAGGCTGGTGTCGTTAAAAGAAATGAGGCTGACGCGGTCTGGTAGGCTGATTCCAGCTTCTTGAAGGGCACGAAGGGCGCCGATGGCTAAACTATCGCTGGCAGCGAAAAAGGCTGGTGGGAGTTGTTCTCCTAGCTTGTGAATGGCCTCCTTCATCAAGTCATAGCCAGACTGGGCAGTAAAGCTCCCCTGAAAGACCAGTTCTTCATGGTAGATACCATTTGCTTGGGTAATGTCTTTGAAATTCTCTAGCCGCTTATCCTGGATAATTTCTTCCTGGTCGGTTGTTTCCTCAAGGCCTGTGAGAATTCCGATACGGTTCATCCCTTGACTGAGGAAATGGTCTACAACTTGTTTCACAGCAGTGTAAAAGTCAGTAATAATACAGGTATGACCTAGTGAGAGGGTATCGCTGTCTATAAAGACCAAAGGTTTTTGGTATTCTTCAAAGGCAGAAATCTGAGCTCGGCTAAATTTTCCGATGCAGAGAATGCCAATCACTTCCTCGCTTAGTGTAAAAGGATGGTCATTAAAATAGCGCAAGATATCATAGTCCAACTCTTGGGCTCTTTTTTCAATACCGAGACGAATCTGGTAGTAGTAGAGGTCGTCCAACTCCCCTTGTTCGCTGACCCATTGGATAATGGCAATTTTTTGTTTGGGTTTGTGGGATTCGCCTGTCTTGAGGTGCTTGGTATAGCCCAGCTCTTCCGCGACGGTTAATATACGGTGTCTGGTTTCTTCTGTAACAGATAGACTCTGGTCGCGATTGAGGACACGAGATACGGTCGCAATAGAGACAGAGGCTAGCTGTGCGATGTCTTTTAAGGTAGCCATAAATCCTCCTCCTTTTAGGTTAGTATATCATATTTTTCTTCTTTTTACCGATAGTTTAGTAAAAGTTTAGTAAAAAGGATTGACCTTGGTAAATCCCTTGGATACAATAGAAGAAAACGATTACACGTTAAGGTGACTTAACGGACAGTCAAAGGAGAATTTATATGACACAAGATCTTACTACTGAAGCCCTTCGCAAAGACTTTCTTGCCGTTTTTGGTCAAGAAGCAGACCAAACCTTCTTTTCACCTGGCCGCATCAATCTAATTGGTGAACACACGGACTACAATGGCGGTCACGTTTTTCCTGCTGCGATTTCCTTGGGAACTTATGGGGCGGCTCGCAAGCGTGACGATCAAGTTTTGCGTTTCTACTCAGCCAACTTTGAGGACAAGGGCATTATCGAAGTGCCTCTTGCTGACCTCAAATTTGAAAAAGAGCATAACTGGACCAATTATCCAAAAGGTGTCCTTCATTTCTTGCAAGAAGCTGGACATGTCATTGACAAAGGTTTTGATTTTTATGTCTTTGGGAATATCCCAAATGGTGCTGGCTTGTCTTCATCAGCATCCTTGGAACTCTTGACAGGGGTTGTGGCAGAGCATCTCTTTGATTTAAAACTAGACCGTTTGGATTTGGTTAAAATTGGAAAACAAACAGAAAACAACTTTATCGGAGTCAACTCTGGTATCATGGACCAGTTTGCTATCGGTATGGGTGCAGACCAACGTGCTATTTACCTAGATACCAACACTCTAGAATACGACTTGGTGCCACTTGATTTAAAAGACAATGTCGTTGTTATCATGAACACCAACAAACGCCGTGAACTAGCGGACTCTAAATACAATGAGCGCCGTGCCGAGTGTGAAAAAGCTGTGGAAGAATTGCAAGTTGCCTTGGATATTCAGACCTTGGGTGAATTGGATGAGTGGGCCTTTGACCAATACAGCTATCTGATTAAAGACGAAAATCGTTTGAAACGTGCTCGCCATGCTGTGCTTGAAAACCAACGTACCCTTAAAGCTCAAGCAGCCCTTCAAGCAGGTGATTTGGAAACATTTGGTCGCTTGATGAATGCGTCACACGTTTCTCTTGAGTATGATTATGAAGTAACTGGCTTGGAATTGGATACCCTTGTCCACACAGCTTGGGATCAAGAAGGTGTTCTCGGTGCTCGTATGACAGGAGCAGGTTTTGGTGGCTGTGCCATTGCCTTGGTGCAAAAAGATACTGTTGAGGCCTTTAAGGAAGCTGTAGGCAAGCACTACGAGGAAGTAGTTGGATACGCTCCAAGCTTCTATATCGCTGAAGTTGCAGGTGGCACTCGCGTCCTTGATTAGTCAAAAGGAGGCTCTATAGTGACCTTAGTAGATAAATTTATAACACATATCATTTCTGAAAGTTCATTTGAGGAAATGGATCGAATCTACTTGACCAATCGTGTTTTGGTTCGAGTGGGAGAAGGTGCTTTGGAAGTTGAGACTGATCTGGATGAGTTGATTGACCTCAAGGACCAGCTGGTCGAGGAGGCGGTTCGATTAGAGACGATTGAGGATAGTCAGACTGCACGTGAAATCCTAGGTGCTGAACTGATGGACTTGGTAACCCCTTGTCCAAGTCAGGTCAATCGTGATTTCTGGGCAACTTATGCCCAATCTCCTGAGCAGGCGATAGGGGATTTTTACCAGCTCAGCCAGAAAAACGACTACATCAAGCTCAAGGCCATTGCTAAAAATATTGCTTATCGTGTAGCATCTGACTACGGAGAACTTGAGATTACCATCAACCTCTCTAAGCCTGAAAAGGATCCAAAGGAGATTGCGGCAGCCAAGTTGGTGCAAGCTAGCAATTATCCTCAGTGTCAGCTTTGTCTAGAGAATGAGGGCTACCATGGTCGGGTCAACCACCCAGCTCGCAGCAACCACCGTATTATCCGTTTTGAAATGGCTGGTCAGGAGTGGGGCTTCCAGTATTCGCCCTATGCTTATTTTAATGAGCACTGTATTTTCTTAGACGGCCAGCATCGTCCCATGGCCATTAGTCGTCAGAGTTTTGAGCGCCTGCTAGCTATCGTAGAGCAGTTTCCAGGCTATTTTGCGGGCTCTAATGCCGACTTGCCAATCGTGGGGGGCTCTATTCTCACCCATGACCACTATCAGGGAGGTCGTCACGTATTTCCTATGGAATTGGCTCCTTTGCAAAAGACTTTTTGTTTTGCTGGTTTTGAGCAGGTCAAGGCTGGGATTGTCAAGTGGCCAATGTCAGTGCTACGTTTGACTTCGGATTCTAAAGAGGATTTGATCAACTTGGCTGATAAGATATTGCAGGAATGGCGACAGTATTCAGATCCAAGTGTGCAAGTATTGGCAGAAAGTAATGGAACACCACACCATACCATTACACCGATTGCCCGTAAACGAGATGGTCAGTTTGAATTGGACTTGGTCTTGCGGGATAATCAGACATCGCCAGAGCATCCTGATGGTATCTATCATCCCCACAAGGATGTTCAACATATCAAGAAGGAAAATATCGGCTTGATTGAGGTCATGGGCTTGGCTATCTTACCACCTCGTCTGAAAGCGGAAGTGGAGCAGGTTGCTAGCTACCTCGTGGGAGATGATGATATAGTTGCCGACTATCATCAGGAATGGGCAGACCAGCTCAAAGCCCAACATCCGGATCTAGCAGATAAAGAAAAAGCCCTTGAAATCGTCAAGGACTCTGTGGGCACTATTTTTGCGCGTGTTTTGGAGGACGCAGGGGTTTACAAGCAGACTGAGCAGGGACAGGTAGCCTTTATGCGCTTTGTAGAACAGGTCGGAATTTTGCCAGACTAGGAGCTTTCTCCTTGCGCAGTCCTATAAAAAGTAGTATCATAGTGTCGTTTGAACTATCAGGAGGAAACGATGAAAGATTTTCATTTTGACGCTATATCTGCCTTTGAAAATTACGAAATAGAAAAAATGAGAGATGGTCAGGTTGTAGTGACGACCAAAGTGGTGGACTCGTCACTCAACTACTATGGCAATGCCCATGGTGGCTATCTCTTCACCCTTTGTGACCAGATTAGTGGTTTGGTGGTTATCTCGCTAGGGCTTGATGGAGTGACGCTCCAGTCCTCTATCAACTACCTTAAGGCAGGAAAACTCGACGATGTGCTGACCATTAAAGGAGAATGTGTCCATCAAGGTCGCACAACCTGTGTCGTGGATGTCGATATCACCAATCAAGAAGGCAGAAATGTCTGCAAGGCAACCTTTACCATGTTTGTGACAGGCCAGCGGTCAGAAGACAGACAGGTGAGGATATAAATAAACAAAAAAGAGGCTCACACCTCTTTTTCTTATTTCTTTTTCCGGTTTAATACTGCATTGAGGACAATGGCCAGTAGGCTGGCTACGACGATTCCGTTTGAGAAGAACATTTGGAAGGCTGTCGGCATGCTGACAAAGAGATTACTGTTATTGAGTCCGACACCTGCAGCGATTGAAACAGCTGCGATAAGGAAGTTGTGTTCATTGTTAGCAAAGTCAACGCGGGCGAGGATTTGCATCCCTTGAAGGGAAACAAAACCAAACATCACCAGCATGGCCCCTCCAAGAACAGGGCTCGGAATGATTTGGGCGAGGGCGCCAAACTTAGGAAGGAGTCCAAGGAGGACTAGGAAACCAGCTGCGTAGTAGATTGGCAGGCGAGTCTTGATACCTGATAATTTAACCAAACCAACGTTTTGTGAAAATCCTGTGTAAGGGAAGGTGTTAAAGATTCCTCCGAGAAGTACGGCCAAACCTTCTGCGCGGTAACCGTTGCGAAGGCGCGTGCTGTCGATTGGGTCATTGGTGATATCAGACAAGGCTAGGTAAACACCAGTGGACTCAACCATAGAAACCGTTGCGATGATACACATCATGACAATAGATGAGATTTCAAAGGTTGGCATTCCAAAGTAGAGTGGAGTTGGGACATGAACAAGCGGTGCTGCAGCCACAGGAGAGAAGTCAACCAAGCCCATAGTGGCAGCAATGGCAGTTCCGACAACCAGTCCAATCAAAATGGAGATAGACTTGATAAATCCTTTGGTAAAGATGTTGATCAAGAGGATAATCAGAACAGTGATAGCAGCAAGCAAGAGACTTTGACCAGTTGGTTCTGGGACGTTATTTCCCATATTTCCAATAGCGACAGGAATCAGGGTCAATCCAATCGTGGTAATGACAGAGCCTGTTACGATAGAAGGGAAAAGATTAGCTACTTTTGAAAAAATTCCTGAAATCAGAACTACATAAATCCCTGAAACGATAAGGGCACCAAACATAGCACCGCTACCGTGACTTTGCCCAATCATAATCAAGGGAGCGACGGATTGGAAGGCAACTCCGAGAACGACTGGTAGTCCAATCCCAAAGTATTTGTTGAGTTGGAGTTGGAGGAAGGTGGCCACCCCACACATGAAGATATCTGTGGAGATCAGGTAGGTCAACTGCTCAGCTGAATAGCCAAGAGCTGTCGCAATCATGATAGGAACCAGGATAGAACCTGAGTACATGGCTAGTAAGTGCTGCAAGCCAAGAACGGCTGCTTGCGAGTGTTTTTCTTGTTTTTGCATTAGAGATCTGCCTCCTTAAATACGACCTGACCATTTTCAAAACGATCCAAACGGGCCAGTGATAGGACGGGATATCCTGCTTTTTCAAGCAAATCACGACCATCTTGGAAAGATTTTTCAATCACAATACCAATCGCTTCAACTTTTGCTCCGGCTTGTTCGATGATTTGGATCAAGCCTTTGGCAGCTTGTCCATTTGCTAGGAAATCATCGATAATCAAGACCTTGTCCTCTGGTGAGAGGAATTTTCCAGCGATGGAAACGGTGCTGGTCACCTGCTTGGTAAAGGAGTAGACTTGGGCGGTTAAGATGCCTTCGTTCATGGTGATGTTTTTAGCTTTCTTGGCGAAAATCATGGGAACATTTAAAGCTTCAGCTGTAAAAACGGCTGGGGCAATACCTGACGCTTCAATGGTTACGACCTTGGTAATGCCAGCAGAAGCGAATTTTTCCGCAAAAACCTTACCAATCTCTCGCATCAAGCTAAAGTCAACTTGGTGGGTTAAAAAGGAATCCACCTTGAGGATGTTGTCACCCAAGATATGCCCATCCTTGAGGATGCGCTCTTCTAATAATTTCATAAGACCTCCTAAAGTCTAAAAGATACTTC
>CAUQPD010000019.1:0-25954 GCA_963519935.1 uncultured Streptococcus sp. | reverse complement strand
ATTAACGTTCAGCCTATCCTCTTTTAACAAACAAAAAAACTCCAATTACAAACGAGAATTAGAGTTCACCTTACAAGATTAGACAGTTCTTTTCGACATACGAAAAAAACCTTTTCACATTTCCCTTCGCCAGTATTAACTGTATCAGGTTCAATGGGTATCATCTCAGCCTAAAGCACCCCAAATGTCTTTATTATTTTATTACTGGACCAGTATAGCAAAAAATGAAACCCCTAGCAAGATATTTGACTGGAAAATATATTTATATAGTTTGTTTGTTAATTCTTTTAATCTACATAAAAGGATTGAATTTATCCTATAATTCATAACCAATATCAAAAAAGGCTAATTCTAAAGCAACTGCTTGATTCCAACGTTCCTGAAGTTCTGTCAAATCTTCTCGATTTTTCCCGACACGATTAAGTTCATCAACTAGAAATTGAACCCACTCTGCAAAGAAAGGACCTCTATGTAGATTAATCCATTCCGAATGAATATAGGCTTCAGGTAGTGCCAAATCTTTAGAACCCCAGTCTAAATAGAGACCTTCTGCAATGACCAGCATGACCAAAAGATGAGCATAGTCTGATGAAGACACAGCAGAATACATTAGCTCCTGAAACGCTTTTGTTACAGGGTGCAAGGTCACTTCTAGATAGTCATTCTCTGCTACCTTTAACTCTTTGAAAGCCTTTTGGAAATAACCATCTTCATCTACTTCAAGAAAGCCTAGTTGCTTGGCAAAACGAAGTTTGGATTCAAGCTGATCTGCGTGAGCTACACAGGCACCCAGCATGGATAAGAAGGCATCAAAGAAGTGATAATCTTGAATCAGGTAGTCTTTTAAGACCTTATTCTCAATTGTCCCCGCAAAAAGTTCCTTAACAAAACGATGATTGATTGCAGCCTGCCAATCCTTCTGACTGCTTTTTAATAATTCTCCAACAGTCAAACCTGGCTCAAATGCATAGTCTTGTGTTTCCATATTTATTTTTCCTCTCTTTACTCGTTCGTAATCAATAAAATATCAAGAGATACCAAGCAAAATCGTAATTCCACTTGATACTTTTAAAGAACATCGAGGGCATTTGCAGAGAGCTACCTAAAAAAGCCTATCCTCTTTTGATAAACAAAAAAACTCCAATTACAAACGAGAATTAGAGTTCACCTTACAAGATTAGACAGTTCTTTTCGACATACGAAAAAAACCTTTTCACATTTCCCTTCGCCAGTATTAACTGTATCAGGTTCAATGGGTATCATCTCAGCCTAAGGCACCCCAAATGTCTTTATTATTTTATTACTGGACCAGTATAGCAAAAAATGAAAGCCCTAGCAAGATATTTGACCGAAAAATATATTTATATAGTTTCTAATAACGATTTAATCTTTCTATACACGAAGAAAAACCTCCACATCAGGTGGAGGCCTTCTACTTTATCAATACAATTTTAAGTCACGAGGGTAGACTGGGAATGTTGGGTTGTATGGGTTGTGACGGAGTTTGAAGTGTTTGACATCCTCAATAGTCTGAGTTCCAGATAACTGCATGACTGTCTTCAATTCTGCATTCAAGTGCTCAAAGACTTGACGCACACCAACACTACCACCGAGAGCCAAACCATAGATCACAGGGCGGCCAATAGCTACCAAGTCTGCTCCTGAAGCCAAGGCTTTAAAGACGTGTTGACCACGACGAACACCAGAGTCAAAGACAATTGGCACACGTTTATCAACTGCTTCTGCTACTTCTTGAAGTGAGTCAAAGGATGCTGGTCCACCGTCGATTTGGCGACCACCGTGGTTGGTTACCCAGATACCAGAAGCACCTGCGGCAAGCGAACGTTCAACGTCCTCACGGCATTGTGGCCCCTTGACATAGACAGGAAGTCCTGAGTATTCAGCGATAAATTCTACATCACGTGGAGACAAGCGTTGTTTGGCTGATTTGTAAACAAAGTCCATTGATTTTCCAGCACCTTCTGGCAGGTATTCCTCAACAATCGGCATGCCAACTGGGAAGACAAAACCATTGCGCTTGTCGACCTCACGATTGCCCCCTACAGTTGCATCCGCCGTCAAGACAATCGCTTTGTAGCCTTCAGCCTTCACACGGTCCATGATATGGCAGTTAATGCCGTCATCCTTACTAAAGTAAAATTGGAACCAATGAGGTGTCCCTTGAAGGGCTTCCGTAATTTCTGGAAGATCGACGGTAGAGTAAGAGCTGGTTGTATAGAGGGAACCAAACTCATGCACACCACGCGCAGTAGCCACTTCACCCTGTTCATTTGCCAATTTATGAGCCGCAACAGGCGCCATAATGATTGGTGAAGACAATTTTTCACCTGCAAATTCAATCTCTGTACTTGGATTTTCAACATCACAAAGCGTATGAGGAACGATGAGTTTGTGGTTAAAGGCACGGATGTTCTCGCGTAAAGTGAAAGTATCTTCTGCTCCACTAGCGATATAACCAAAGGCAGCTTTAGGAATGACTTGTTGCGCCATTGGCTCCAAATCATAAGTGTTAATAAAATCTACAGGTCCTTCTGCATTGCTTGTTTTATATGACATAAAGTGTCCTCCTTATTAAGTAAGCGTTTACTTTTTCTTACATAAACTATCTTACCTCTTTTTCAGAATCCTTTCAAAAATTTTGTCTGGGAATTTCAAACTGATTATCTGAATATGCCGCCAAAAAAGAAGGTCTCTCATTCTACCATTATCCTATATTCATCTTTACCTTTAGGAATCATAGTTTTATTGCCTATATGCAAAAAATCAGGTAATCCTAGTGACTACCTGATTTTCTATGTTTTAGGCATTTTGCCAATTTTCTTGGTCTTCTTTAAAGCGTTTTAGGAGGTCGAGTCCTTCTGGCGTGATGTAACCTTCTTCTTGGGCTAAGTGGATGAGTTCACTGTAGTTAGAAAGTGTCACAAGTTTAACACCTGCGTCTGAGAAATTCTTATCGGCTTTCGGCAATTGATAACTGAAAATCGCTACAACTCCAAGCACATCTGCTCCTTCGCGTTTGGCTGCTGCTACGGCTTCAAGAACAGATCCACCCGTTGAAATGAGGTCTTCAACCACTACCATCTTTTGACCTTGTGCTACGCGACCTTCGATTTGGTTACCAGCTCCGTGGTCTTTTGGTTTGCTACGGATGTAGGCAAAAGGCAAGTTCATCTTATCAGCGATGATAGCTCCGTGTGGAATTCCTGCTGTCGCAGTTCCTGCAATCACTTCTACTTCTGGAAATTCAGCTTTAATAGCTTCCACAAAACCATTTTCAATCAAGCTACGAGTCTCTGGATAGGCTAACGTCACACGGTTGTCAGTATAAATCGGCGATTTGATACCAGATGCCCAAGTAAAAGGCTCTTCTGGTTTAAGGTAAACGGCTTGGATTTTCAAGAGGTGGCTAGCGATATCTTTAGCAAGTGTCATAGTATTCTCCTTTTGTTTTTATAATCTATTTCTTTCATTTCAGTCTTGGTTCCATTCATTCTTGATAGCATGATAAGCTACAACAGGATCTTCAGCTTGGGTAATAGGACGTCCCACTACGATATAGTCACTACCGATTTGATAGGCGTCCGCTGGCGTCATGACACGTTTTTGGTCTCCTACCGCAGCTCCCGCTGGACGAATTCCCGGTGTCAAACAGATAAAATCTTTGCTTGTTGCTTCTTTGATAAGCTTGACTTCCTGAGCTGAGCAAACGACACCATCCAAGCCCGCTTCAGCTGTCTTCTTGGCATAGTGAATGACCGATTCTTGAAGACTGGTTTGGATATTTTGAAAGTCTCTCATTTGTTCTTCAGAAGTTGAAGTCAATTGAGTGACAGCAATCAATTTGGCTTGTGTCCCCAGACCTTCACGCGCAGCTTTCATCATCTCCACACCACCTGCAGCATGAACATTGGTCATGTCCACACCAAGCTGAGATAAGAGCTTCATGGCAGATTTGACTGTATTTGGAATATCATGTAGCTTGAGGTCCAAAAAGACACTATGCCCCAGTGACTTCAAATAACGGACAACTTCTGGACCTTCCGCATAATAAAGCTCCATCCCCACTTTTAAATAAAGACTTTCTTCTGCTGGGAAAAGAGATAAAAATTCCTTGACTGCCTCAAAACTAGGAAAATCAAGAGCAATAACTGGACGATGTTCACGCATACCTTTCTCCTTTTACCTTTACGAGCAAGAGAGTATGGTCAAAAATAAACCACGAAAAAAGGAACCTGCCAACAGCAAGGTTCCACGAAAAATGGGTAGTCTCCACCCTTTCACCGTCTAACCTTAGCTGCCTCTCTGGACTGCTTTAAAGGTTTTTTTCTATTCTATTATTTATAGTAGGACTTGTCAAGCAAAAACTCGAAACTAGACTTCTATACCATTCAAAATTAAGAGGAAAAGTTAGTCTAACGACTCTGTGATTGCTGGCTCGTTTGGCTTTGATTTCCTTGTTCTTCTTGTTTTTTCTTTTCTTCTTCCTGTTTTTTCTTTTCAGCTTCCTTGGCCTCTTGTTTGGCTTTTTCCTCAGCTTCTTCTATCAGTTTATCTGCTATAGTATAGCTGTATACTCCAGCTTCCATATCGACTACACTCGGTTCTGACAATTGTGGCTTGATTTTGCTGTAATAAGGTAATTTTTTGCTCAATTCTGATAGGGGAACCAAAACCTCATCTGTATCCAGCATGGTAATTTTTAAAAGATCTGCTGTTGCCTTGCTCGGCGCTAATTCGATTTTCTGGATTTGACTCTTGATATCCTCACTGATAGTAGACAATCCCGTTATCAGCTCTTTCACCTGCTGCTCATCGTTAAAGGTAACTGTCAGATAAGTCTCAGGCAAGTTTAAGCGATCAACAGGAGTTGACTCTACTGTACCACTAGAAAGAATAGGATAATGTTCTTCACCAGACACATAATAACCAACAATATCAAATTCCTTAACCTCAATCGTAAAGTTAGTCGGAAATTGATAGTTAATCTTCGCTGATTCTATCCAATGATTGGACTTGATTCGCTCAGCGTATTTTTCCTTATCCAACAATAGGGCTAAAGTATAGTCGCTATCTTGAATTCCAGAAGCCTGTTTGATATCATCCGCCTGCGTGTTACTATTTCCCTTAACCTCGATATTTTTGATGGTCGAAAGTGGAGTCAATAGATAGACTGAAAGAAGGAGGACCAGGACACTGGGTACCAAGATACTCACAGCTCGCCAAATATGAACAGGCGCAATTTTAGGCTTGGCAGGTTTTTCTGGTTTCTCTGGTTTCTTCTTCTCTTTTTCCTCTTTGACTTTCCGGTCATCCTTTTGAGATTTTTCTTCTTTTTCGGATGGTTCCTTGCTTGGACTTGAGGCTTCCTCAACTGACTCACTCGATGATTTCTTGGATTCCTCCAGTAGTTTCGAGTTGGCTTCCTTACGAGCTTGTTTTTCCTTTTCCTTCTCTTCAGCTAGGGCAGCTTCTTCCTCAGCCTTCTTCTTCAGGTATTCCTGGTTTCGTTTCTGCCATTCAGACAATTCTTGCTTCTGGTTTGATTCTTTTTTCTTATCCTTTGACATTGATATTCCTTATGCTAGGTCTTTTCTTAATAAATCGTAAAAATCTGCAAGAGATTTCAATTCAGTCGAAGCTTTCATGCTAGCTTGGTACTGATCCTTGTGACTAAGCAAGTGGCTGAGTTTCTCCTCCAAGCTTTCCAAGGTCAAGTCACTTTCTTGAAGTTCTTCTGCATAACCTTTCTTAACAAAGTAGGCTGCATTTTCAATCTGGTCTCCTCGACTTGCTTCACGACCCAATGGTACGATGAGATGGAGTTTCGCCATGGCCAAGAGCTCGAAAATCGTATTGGCACCACCACGCGTCACCACCACATTTGCCATCTTCATCAAGGGTTGATAGAGATCCGTCACATAATCAACACGAAAGAGATTTTGACTCAACTCATTGAGGCTTGAATCTCCAGTTAGATTGATAATATTGTAGCGCTCTGTCAACTCTTTTTTATGGTCTGTCACTAATTGGTTAAATACACGGGCTCCTGCAGAACCACCGACAAACAATACCGTTGGCAATTTAGGATTAAAGTGGGTTTGGATATCCACCAATTCATCTGGTTCTGGAGTGTTTTGGTCTGAAACCTTGGTTACTGCCCCCACATGCTCGACTTTTGCAAGACCAGCAGGCTGCTCAAATGTTGAATACATCTTAGTTGCAAATTTATAGGCGATTTTATTGGCCAAGCCCATAGAAAGGTCCGATTCGTGAATAAAGACAGGTACCCCTGACACACGCGCTGCGATAACCGGCGGTACTGAGACAAAGCCCCCCTTTGAAAAAAGAGCCTGTGGACGCAGTCGTAACATGATAAAGAGGGATTGGACGATACCCCAAGCAACTTTAAAGACATCTAGCATGTTTTGCCAGGAGAAGTAACGACGCAACTTCCCAGTCGCAATAGAGTGGAAGGTCACATTCAAGCCTGACTTGAGGATTTCTTGGTGTTCAATTCCATGCTTGTCACCGATATAGTGAACTTCCCAGCCGTCTTCGATGAACTTAGGCATTAACAAAAGGTTGAGGGTGACATGTCCAACCGTCCCCCCACCTGTAAAGACAATTTTTTTCATATTATTCCTTTAACTCCGCTACTGTGTCGATAAAGAGGTCTCCACGTACTTCAAAGTTAGCATACATATCCCAGCTGGCATTGGCAGGACTGAGAAGAACCACGTCTCCTTGAGTCGCAAGCTCATAAGCCTTGCGGGTCGCATCAGCAATATCTGTCGCATCTACATAAGCCACACCAGCCTTCTCTGCTGCCCGTTTGACACGTTCTGCAGATTGACCGAGGATAACCATCTTCTTGAGCCCAGTAATATCTGGCACCAATTCGTCAAACTCATTGCCTCGATCCAAACCACCTGCAATTAAGATAACCTTACTGTTGTCAAATCCTGACAAGGCTTTTTGAGTAGCCAAGATATTGGTTGACTTACTATCGTTATAGAATTTGACACCCTGAATTTCATCCACAAATTGGAGACGGTGTTTGACACCACCAAAGGCTGATAGAGTTTCCTTGATGGTTTGGTTATCCACGCCACGAAGCTTGGCTACAGCAATGGTCGCAAGGGCATTTTCTACATTGTGGCTACCTGGAACACCGATTTCACTAGCTGCCATGACCACTTCTCCACGGAAGTAGAGTTGACCATCTTCCAGATAAGCTCCATCAACCTTTTCCTGTGTTGAAAATGGTACAACAGTGGCTTGTGTTTTGGTAGCCAATTCTTTTGCCAAATCTTGGTTAAAGTTCAAAACAAGAAAATCACCTGCTGTCATCTTGTTCTGGATATTCCACTTAGCTGCCACATACTCTTCAAAAGAACCATGATAGTCGATATGAGTTGGCATGAGGTTGGTAATAACCGCAATCTCAGGATGGAATTCTTGGACACCCATCAGTTGGAAAGAAGAAAGTTCCATGACAAGCGTGTCCTTGGCTGTCGCAGTTTGAGCCACTTGACTAGCAGGATAGCCGATGTTCCCTGACAAGAGACCGCGTTGACCAGCAGCAGTTAAAACTTCCCCAATCATCGTCGTTGTGGTTGTTTTCCCATTTGAACCAGTAATACCGATAATTGGCGCATCTGAAATCAAATAAGCCAATTCCACCTCAGTCAAGACTGGAATCCCCTTTGCCAATGCTTTTTCAATCATGGGATTGCTATAAGGAATCCCTGGATTTTTCACCATCAGAGCGAAATCTTCATCCAAGAGCTCCAAAGGATGCCCACCAGTGACAACCTTGATTCCCTCTTCTAGCAAGCTTTGAGCAGCAGGATTCTCCTCAAAAGGCTTGCCGTCATTTACTGTCACAATAGCACCCAGCTTGTCCAACAAACGGGCCGCAGACTCACCAGACTTAGCCAAACCTAAAACAAGTACTTTCTTATTTTTAAACTGATCGATTACTTTCATGTCTCAAACTCCATTTCTACTCCTACTATTTTACCATTTTTATGGAAATAATACTAAACGAAAATGCTCTAGTCCTCATTCTGACATCGAAAAAGAGAGCCATAGCTCTCTTTCTCTTTATCTTCTTCTGCTCTTTTTTTCAGACATGAGCGTAATGTCTCTCAAGCTAAAGTAGGCTAGGGCCAGCATGGCGATTGTGACAAAGAATTCTGTCGGTAATTGGAAGATTTGCAAGATGGACAACATCAGCAAAATCAAGAGTGCAACAACTACAAAGACCAAGATAACGATGTTGACTGTTCCTTTGATACTTTGGGGTGTCGCAAATACATAGAGTAGTAATAAGAGTATCCCTATGATTAAATAGACCATCTTTATCTCTTTCTAGCTCTTATTCAGCTGATTTTTTCTTTTTGTTGGCTTTCTCACGCTCTGCCTTGTTAAGGATTTGTTTACGCAAACGGATAGACTCAGGCGTTACTTCCATGTACTCATCGTCGTTCAAGAACTCAAGAGACTCTTCAAGGGTCAAGATACGAGGTGTCTTGATAACCGCTGTTTGGTCCTTAGTAGCTGAACGGACGTTGGTCATTTGTTTGGCCTTAGTGATGTTAACTGTCAAGTCATTTTCACGAGAGTTTTCACCGATGATCATTCCTTCATAAACCTCAGTACCTGGGTTGACAAAGATGGTACCACGTTCTTCGATAGACATGATTGAGTAAGTTGTAGCCTTACCAGCATCGATAGAAACAAGGGCACCACGGTGACGTCCACCAATTTCACCTGGAATCAATGGCAAGTATTGGTCGAAGGTATGGTTCATGATACCGTAACCACGAGTCATTGACAAGAACTCAGTTGAGTATCCGATCAAACCACGCGCTGGAACAAGGAAGACCAAACGAGTTTGACCATTACCAGTTGAAATCATATCCAACATTTCACCCTTACGTTCAGAAAGACTTTGGATAACAGATCCTTGGTATTCTTCTGGAGTATCGATTTGAACACGTTCAAATGGCTCACATTTAACACCGTCGATTTCTTTTACGATAACTTCTGGACGAGATACTTGAAGTTCATAGCCCTCACGACGCATGGTTTCAATCAGGATTGACAAGTGCAATTCTCCACGACCTGAAACAGTCCATTTATCTGGTGAATCCGTTGGGTCAACACGAAGGGAAACGTCTGTTTGCAATTCTGCCTGCAAGCGTTCTTCCACCTTACGAGAAGTCACCCATTTACCTTCTTTACCAGCAAATGGTGAGTTGTTGACCAAGAAAGTCATTTGAAGAGTTGGCTCATCGATGTGTAGGATTGGAAGAGCTTCAACTGCGTCTGTCGGAGTAATGGTTTCACCGACAAAGATGTCTTCCATACCTGAAACGGCAATCAAATCACCCGCTTTAGCTTCTTGGATTTCACGACGTTCCAAACCAAAGAAACCGAAGAGTTTTGTAACACGGAAGTTCTTCGTTGTACCATCTAGTTTAGAAAGGGTAACTTGGTCCCCAACCTTAACAGTACCACGGAAGACACGACCGATACCGATACGTCCAACGAAGTCATTGTAGTCCAAAAGTGACACTTGGAATTGCAAAGGCTCATCTGAGTTGTCTACTGGAGCTGGGATGTGGTCGATAATGGTGTCAAAGATTGGTGCCATCGTAGCTTCTTGGTCAGCTGGATCATCTGACAATGAAGATGTTCCGTTGATAGCTGAAGCATACACCACTGGGAAATCAAGCTGGTCATCATCTGCACCAAGCTCGATGAAAAGTTCCAAGACTTCGTCCACTACTTCTGCTGGACGAGCTGATGGTTTATCGATTTTGTTGACAACCACGATTGGAACAAGGTTTTGTTCCAAGGCTTTTTTCAATACGAAACGAGTTTGTGGCATGGTTCCTTCGTAGGCATCTACGACCAAGACAACACCGTCAACCATTTTCATGATACGCTCAACTTCTCCACCGAAGTCCGCGTGTCCTGGTGTATCCATGATATTGATACGAGTTCCGTTGTAGGCAACGGCAGTGTTTTTCGCAAGGATGGTTATTCCACGCTCTTTCTCGATATCGTTTGAGTCCATAGCGCGCTCTGCCAATTCAGTACGTGCATCAAGCGTTTCTGATTGTTTCAATAATTCGTCAACGAGGGTTGTTTTACCGTGGTCAACGTGGGCGATAATCGCAATGTTACGGATATCTTCTCTTAATTTTGTCATGATTTCCTCTAATATTTAAATTTTTATTTCTAACTGAACAATTATACCACAGTCTCATTCAAAAATCACAGTTCAGCTAAGTGTAAATGTTTTCACTCTGCTTTTCTAGTCAAGGCAACTCTTTTCAAAGTCAGAGACTTATGATAAGATAAGCTGGTATGCGTTTAGATAGATTATTAGCCCAAGAAAAGGTCAGTCGCAAGGCTATGAAACAGGCTCTATTAAAAAAAGAAATCCTAGTAGACGATTGTCCAGCCAGCTCCCTGGCTCAAAATGTCGACACTGGGTTGCAGAAATTAGTCTTTCAAGGACGGCAAATCCAAGGCTACGAGCACACCTACCTCATGCTTCATAAGCCAAACGGAGTCGTTACAGCTAGCAAGGATAAGAAACTGCCAACCATCATGGACCTACTCCCACCTGACATCCAGTCTGACCAGCTCTATGCTATCGGCAGATTAGACCGCGATACGACGGGACTGCTGCTTTTAACAGACAATGGACCTCTTGGCTTTCAGCTCCTTCATCCCCAGTACCATGTCGATAAATCCTATCAAGTGGTAGTAAACGGACCGCTCACGTCAGACCATATCCAAAAATTCAAAGATGGGATTGTCTTTTTAGATGGGACCACTTGTAAACCTGCTCAGCTAGAAATTCTAGACATAAGCCCAACAGAGAGCCATGCCTCTATTACCATCTCAGAAGGAAAATTTCATCAAGTTAAAAAAATGTTCCTCTCAGTTGGTGTCAAGGTGACTGCCCTAAAACGCGTCCAATTCGGTGACTTTACATTAGACCCAGAACTAGCAAAAGGGCAATTCCGCCCCTTGAATCCAGAGGAATTGGAAATCATAAAAAACTACTTAGAGATGAGTCGATAAAATAAAAAAGCTTTAAATTTAAAGCTTTTTTATTTTTTGCTTATCTAAAAAATACTGCGACAGCTACAATTCTAAAAAATACTGCGACAGCTACAATCCAGTTAAGTACAGAAACCACAAGTCCAATGATATTCAGAATTTTTCTGTTTTATAGTCTAGTCCAGATTCTTTTTGGTATGAAAAAGCCAAGACCAATCCTATGATCCCCAAAATCAGACCTACTATTGGAAATAGCAAACCAAGGACGATAGATAAGATACCTAAAATAAGTGAAGGTTTTTTCTTTTGTTGTGAATTCATATTATAAAATCTCCTTAAAATTAATATAAATGATGATACCATAAAATGCAAGCTTTATCTATCATTCGACAGTTTTTAACAGAATGTTAGCTAGTCTTGACTTTCCCGTTCCAAGAATCCAATCCATAAGAAAGGATATAAATCTCAGAGAAACCTTGTTTTTTCAAATAAAGTGCTGCATTGGTCACTCGTTGTCCACGTTGATTTTCGTAGAGAAGGACAGGTTTATCCTTGCGAAGGGCTGCAAGGCTTGACTTCAACTGATTTGAAGGAATATTGCGAGCTCCGAGGATATGTTTTCTGTGAAATTCTGCTGGTTCACGGACATCAATCAATTGCCCTTTTCGAATCAAGGCTTCAAATTCTGCATTATCCACTATCTTAGCCGCACGACGAATACGAAGGTAGTTATACCCCATCCATGCCGCCATCGCTAGTACGATTCCCCACAAAACCCAAATTGTCATAAGTTCTTATCTCCATTTTTCTCTATGTAGTCTAATTCTATCTTGTGCTCTCTACGAAGAACAGCTTCCGCTTCTAGGTAATCTAGCTTGTCCATGAGACCTGCATCATAAATCCGAGAGAGTTCGAGCTTCATCAGTTCAATATCATACAAACGCTTCCCCATGTAAACAATAATGCCAAATTGTTTGAGAAATTGCTGCACATCATAGAATGTTTTCATAGCTTCCATTCTAACAGATTTTAGACTTTTTTTCAATACTGGACCGGTTCTTTCCCCCTATTTTCTTCGTCTTCATTGCCCATTCTTCCGCAAGTATGGTACAATAAAAACATGAGAATTCAACAATTACACTATATTATCAAAATCGTCGAAACTGGCTCTATGAATGAAGCAGCCAAGCAACTCTTTATCACCCAACCAAGTCTCTCTAATGCCGTTCGAGACTTGGAAAATGAAATGGGCATTGAAATCTTTATCCGCAATCCCAAGGGCATTACCTTGACTCGTGATGGGATGGAGTTTCTCTCCTATGCCCGTCAGGTCGTTGAGCAAACTCAGCTTCTGGAAGAACGCTATAAAAATCCTATCGCCCACCGCGAACTTTTCAGCGTTTCCTCTCAGCACTATGCCTTTGTAGTCAATGCCTTTGTCTCTCTGCTCAAGAAAAGTGATATGGAGAAATACGAGCTCTTCCTTCGTGAAACTCGGACTTGGGAGATTATCGATGACGTCAAGAACTTCCGTAGCGAGGTCGGTGTCCTCTTTTTAAACAGCTACAACCGCGATGTTTTAACGAAAATGCTAGATGACAATCACCTCTTAGCCCACCACCTCTTTACCGCTCAACCCCATATCTTTGTTAGCAAGACCAATCCTCTAGCTAAAAAAGACAAGGTCAAACTGGCTGATTTAGAAGATTTTCCTTACCTCAGTTACGACCAGGGGACGCACAACTCCTTCTACTTTTCAGAGGAGATTCTTTCACAAGAGCACCACAAGAAATCCATCGTAGTCAGTGACCGTGCCACCCTCTTTAATCTTTTGATTGGTTTGGATGGTTACACCATTGCAACAGGGATATTGAACAGCAACCTCAACGGAGACAATATCGTTTCCATTCCACTGGACATTGACGACCCGATTGAACTAGTCTATATCCAGCATGAAAAAACCAGCCTGTCTAAGATGGGCGAACGCTTTATCGAATACTTACTAGAAGAAGTTCAATTCGATAATTAATAGGAAAAATGAAAAAGAGAAAAGAAAAAGTTAGGAAATAAAAAGTGAAAAAGATACTACTGACCAGTGCTTTAATCCTTTCAATCGCAGGATTAGCACCCGCATCCGTCTTAGGAGAAGAAAACACTACTCAATCCACATCTGCTGTCAAGGAAGCAATTGCCAAAGAAGAAAAGAAAGAATCGAGTGTTGAGGAAAACTCTAAATCAGAAACTCTTCCGAAAGTAGATGTGCAAGAAGACAAGCCCAAAAAAGAAGGATGGTACCAAGAAAATCACCACTGGCGTTTTTACCAAGATGATAAACCTGCTTTGAACTGGAAACAAATCCAAGGCAAATGGTACTACTTCGATCAAGATGGTAATCGTCTTCATTCTACTGTCTACAAAGGCTATGCCTTTGACCAAGATGGTGTCATGATAGAAAATAGCTGGACCAAACTGGACAATCAATGGTATTATGCTGATTCCTCTGGACGACTTGCTCAGAACACTTGGAAAAAAATTAACGGCTCTTGGTACTATTTTGACCAAATTGGAAGTATGCTCAGCAACACTGCCGTTGACGGCTATCTTCTCACAAAAAGCGGAGCTATGGCAGAAAAGGGTTGGACTAAATTAGACCAAATTTGGTACTATGTCGCTCCTTCTGGAAAGATCTCGCAGGATAAATGGGAGAAAGTCAACGGTTCTTGGTATTACTTTGACAAAGACGGTGGAATGCTGAGTGCGACAACCTTCAAGGGCTACCTCTTCAACCAGAGTGGAGCTATGGCAGAAAACAACTGGGTCAAAATCAAGGATACTTGGTTCTATGCGAACGGGTCAGGGAGATATATTCAAGACAACTGGCAAAAGATTCAAGGTTCCTGGTACTCATTTGACCAGAATGGTGGAATGCTAGCAGACAAATGGAAAGAAAGCTACTACCTTAAAACCAGTGGAGCCATGGCGGAGAATGAGTGGATCTTCGATAAAACCTACAAGAGCTGGTTCTATCTAAAAGCGGATGGCCGTTATGCAAATCAGGAGTGGATTGGAGCATACTACCTCAAGTCAGGTGGTTACATGGCAAAGAGCGAATGGATTTACGATAACTCTGACAAAGCACGCTACTACCTAGATGATAATGGACATTATGTTTCAGGAACTTACAAGATAGACGGTAAGGAACACCTGTTCCAAAAATACGGCCAATGGATTTCTGAAGTTTCAACTGAAGGCGGATTTACAAAAGGCCTATACAGCAATACCATTTTCCTAGATCCTGGGCATGGTGGTCGAGATTCAGGTGCCTTTTACTACAATGTAGCTGAAAAAGATCTCAACATGCAGATTTACCGTAAGCTTCGTACTAAGTTAGAAGAACTAGGCTACAAGGTCCTCACTTCTCGTGATAGTGATATTGACGTTGATTTTGTTACCGAACGTTCTCGTATGGTTAATAAGACCAACTCTGATATTTTTATCAGTATTCACTTCAACGCTACTGGTAATACCTACTCAAAAGCGAGCGGTATTCAAACCTACTCCTATAGCGATGAACCTGATTATCCAAGTAAGATTAATAAATACTGGCACAATCACCCAGATCGTATGAGTGAAAGCAAACGCCTCGCCGCTGCCATCCACTCCTCTCTTCTAGCAGAAACAGGGGCCAAGGATGCTGGCCTGTTGGAGAGTAGCTATGCCGTCCTACGCGAAACAGCCAAACCAGCTGTCCTCCTAGAGCTTGGATATATGGATAATTTCTCCGAAAACCAACAAATCAGAGATAGCCGCTACCAAGATAAACTGGTCGCAGGTATTGTGAAAGGGATCCAAAAATATTACGCTGGTCAGTAAAAAAAGTCTCGAGAAATCTCGAGACTTTTTATTTATCTTCTTTTTTATCCTTATCAGGAAAGAGGTAGCCAAGTCCTACACAAGCTAGCACACCGGCACCAATCACCAAACCACTTGAAATTGGCAAGAGATCAAAAATAGCATTTGCAATGATAAAGGCAATGATCAAGCACATCAAGCTAGCCTTGTAGTCTTTTTTCAAAAAGTTTTCTAGCATGAAATAGAGGAACAATCCTACCGGAATGAGTGACCAGAGGTTGACATCCAAACTTGGCCATCCAACAGATCCGAAATACAATACTAGCGCTGCTGCTACTAAAAATACAAGTCCCAATAATTTTTTCATTTTTTTGTCTCCATTTTCTTTTTTATTGACTTGAGTTGTCTGATACTGACCCCTCACGTCCCTTACATGAACCATTATAGCAGAGGATTTTTTCAAGAACAAGCCCTTTTGCCTATCTGGTCAATATCTCTGTCTAAGTGGTTGAGTATTTGTAACAAAAGAAAAAGAAGCCCATTAGAGCTTCTTGATTTTGCCGATTGTAACAGTATTTTTGAACGAATACCATCTAGTTTTTCTTTTCCTTTGACTCTAGAGAAGATTTGATTGATTCACGATCTGCTTGCAATTGAGCTAAGTTCTTTTCTGCTTCCTCAAGTTTACTGGTATCTGGTTTCACACGATAATAAACATTTTCTGGTTTCATTAACATCGCTCCATACTCTTGCCCAGAAAGTAGTCTTTCCTCAGCATGGTTGCTTTTATCCGTAATCTTTCCGTCATCAGCAGGTTGCATAACAACTCCACTTGGCACAGCTACTACTACAAATCCTCCAGCAACAGAATCTTTTACCCATGCACTGATAGACGCTGTCTCAGGGTTACGACTATCTTGTCCTTTTGATACCTTTAATCCAACTAGAGATTCGTACTTTTGATCATTTGTAAACCAAGTCGCACGTACTTCTCCAGAATCATTAATAATGTATTCATTACCAGATTGACTACGCCAAGTACCTTCTAAACTAGACAAGTCATTGTTCTTGATTGCTTCAATATCTAATTTTGGAACAGCAGTTTCTTTCTTGAACTTGCTAACAAGTGCTTCTGCTTCCGTAATTTTGGTATCTAAAGCAGTCAGTTGATCCTTGAGTTTCTGAATTTCCTCTTGTTTATCCTTATCAGTCTCATCTGTTTTTCCTTGGCTTGTAGACGCTTGACTTGTTGACTCTGTAGTTGAAACAGCAGACGTTGCTTGATTTGACTCTTTCTTTACAATCAGAAAATATGAGAAAATACTTACCAAGATAAGAGTGACTAAAACAGCGAGTGCTATGCCAATATAGATTTTTATTTTTTTATTTGGAGTCAACTTTGATTCTGACCGCTTACGTCCGTTAATCTCTTCAAATTGTCTTTCCCGTTCTTTCTTATTCATAATTTTCTCCTTTTTGATTTATATTCAGCCAAGTTTGCGAGACTTCATTCGTTACTATCCATGAACTTTTATGACTTTTTAAAAAAATCAAAGCAAAAATTTCTAGAATAATTAACAGCCTATAGTCCTCTAAAACGGAACGAAAACAAGTGCTTATTAAAATATATTATACCACAAAATATAAATTTTAGTTTTAATTTATAAGTAGGAGTTTCTGACGTTAAATAGAACCTATCTCAAACGTTCCACCTTTCCTATATTTACAAAAAAAGAAGCCCGTTTGGACTTCTTGATTCTGCCGATTGCAGGGCTTGAACCTGTGACCTACGCGTTACGAGTGCGTTGCTCTACCAACTGAGCTAAATCGGCGATTACCCTTTTAGTATAGCACTCTGAGAATAGATGTCAAGAAATTTTTATCTCCATTAGAAAAAGCCTGTCCTGAGACAAGGCTTTTACATATATCTCTATTAAATCTCCCATTTTCATAGAAATCTAAATAATATATTTATAAATCAATACTTTCACAAAACTATGTCATCACCTCACTATCTAATCTCAGTACATAAACCATTTTTTCTATAGCTTTTGTCTTAATCTTTATTTTTTCTCTTCAATCCAAGAAAAGCTCCTACTATAAACATGATTCCGGCAGCTAATAGTGTCTGGGCTCCGCTTGCTGTTCCGGTTTTTGGCAACTCATTAGGATTGTTACTAGTTGATTTACTATTGATGTTGGTATTTTTATTAGTTAAGTTTCCTTGTTCATTTAGATAAATGTTCTTGTTAATTTCAAAGTTTTTATCATTTTCATCAGAAACAATACTGTTGACATCATTAGTTGAATTAGATTGTGTTTTTTCTTTCTTTTTCGATACATCAAAAGTAGGTTTATTTTCCTCCTCCTTTTTCTCCTCTATTTTCTTGAATACAGGTTTTATAAAGGTATCTTTTGATAGATTAAGAACATAGCCAGCGTCTTTTTTCCCTTCGAAACCAGAAATTTCCCAACCATCAAATTGGTATCCTTTTTCTAATTCACCCATATAGACAGGTAACATAAAATCTTCTTCCGACACTATCGTTGAACTCATTTCTTTTCCATTTTGAATTGTCACAGTCACCGTATGAGGTTTTAATTCGCTTACCTCTCCCGTATCTTTGTTTAAAATGAATTCTTTTACGGTTGTATTTCTTGCGAAATCTTTTACAACAATCTTAATGTTTAGTGTCTTATCTGTTAGTTGTTTAATATCATCAAATGATTTGTATTCTTTTCCATTAACATAAATATGTTGTTCTTGAATCTCACCATCGAATCCATTATTTCTTTTATCATTGATGTTAAAGACTACAGATTTTCCATTAGCATATTCGATACTAGTATTTCCTTTTGGATCAATCTTTACTTCTGGTTTGACATTATCATATAAAAATTGATAATGTACTCCAACCGCTTTCGCATTCAAATCGCTATAGCCAGTTTGAAGATAAACATTTCCATCCATATCTGTTACCTTATCTGGGAATCCGTTTGCTTTATAGTCTTTCATCCCCCAGTCCATGATGTCACCGTCTTTAACATTAAGCTTAATGTTAAAATCTCTAGTGTTATCAATGTGTAAATCTCCGTAGATTAAATAATTATCTACAACCGATTCATTAACTCTCAACTCCCAGTTAAAACCACCCTTATCAGAAATCTTACCTTTTAAATAGAATTCTGGATTTCGTACATAAATTTTATTAATTTTAGATGGATTAAAGTAGTTCTTGTCCATTGAAAGATTTACTGGTTTTGCATCAATAAATAACGTAGAGCCATCTTCTTTTATAGCTTCTACATTGGACTTATCCTCTCCTGTGTACTCTTTACCATCCTTACCAAATAATACAAGTTTAGAAGGATCTGTCACAAGATTTCCATCGTTATCGATTGCCTCCCCTTTATCATTCATTTTAAATGTAAACACTTGATACCTTACAATGTTAAAGCCGTCCAAAGCCGACATTAATACTGATTGAGTACTTCTTCCATCTTCAACATTTCTACTATCAGCATAAATTGTTGTTTCTGATAAAACTCTTAGATTAGGATTGGCCTTTTGGATTTTTGCTATATCTTCCTTGTTATAGACTCCATTCCCTTCTAACATATCCGTTTTTCCAGGATTATAGGTAGTCACTTTTAGTGCATAGCCTTTTCTCAGAATGATGTTATCCTTTAATAGATATTGTTGTTTTTCTGAATCAGAATAGATTTTACCAGATTCCATGTCCGTTAAATTATTTGGTTTATTTTTTGAAAGATCTCCTTCTCCTAATTCTATTACATTCCCATAACTTGATGCATACGGATATTCTGCTTTAGTTTCCTTATTTTTTTCAGGCATTCTAATTTTAGTTTCAGCTTTTATCTGACCATCATCTTTGACAAAAAACCTCATATCTCCTGCAAAAGCTAATCCATCCACAATATCATTAATATTAGCGTATAAATCAAATGTCATCGTTTTTGAATGGGAATCATACTTGGTCGTTTTGATTTCTATCGATTTATAGTTATTTCCATAGTATACCTTGGCATTTTTAGAAACATTACTGATCTTTCCAAGAATTTCAAAGTGTCCATCTTTAGATGGGTTTAGAATGCCATAAATTTTTGATTTGATTTCATCAAGTTTTTCAGTTTCATATTCTAAGGCACTACCATCGTCATAAGCAATGATATTTCCCTTATCATCGTATTTATAATCGTATTCCTCTATTCTCTTACCAGTTTCACTTGTAAAGTCATCAACTTCTCTAAATTTCTTTTTAATGAGTTTCTTTAAATCTTTGCTTTCAAAGTCTCTAATTGTTGAAATTGTTTTATGAATAGTCAAGCTAGATTTTTCTTCGGTAGCCTCTTCATTTTCTTGATGATGTTCTACTTCAGTTGTATCTTTTTTAAGACTATCCTCTTTTCTATTTTCTAAATTTTTAAATTTAGATTCGGAAATCTCGCCAAGCTTTTGGTATTTAGATGAATCTTGATCAGGATCTACTAGATAATAGGAAATCATCCCCTTTTTATCAGCATGATCAGCAAATTTAATTCTATGAATCTTTGTGAAATTGCTAGAGCCATCTAGTGCAATCACTTCAATGATTTTTCCTCTTAAATCTCCTGCACCTTTAATTTCATAAATGGTATTTCCGTCTTTGTCAAGTTTTCTATTTCGTCCTTGACCCTCACCTGCATAAGTGACTTCAAGATTTTTCTCAACCTCTCCATCTTCATTAACAAGAGCGGCCCCAGCATACCAAACTTCGTTGGCAATCTCGTCAAATTTTTCAGGATGTTCTTTTTGATCTCTCGCAAATAGCGTTTCATTCTTATATTGCTCTTTGACCTTGTGATAAGTATCCTTTGTAATTAACTTAATTTTTCCAGGGTTTGAAAAATCAATTGAAACAATCTTTGGAGGGGTGTTATCAATTTTTACAGGAATATAGGAAACCTGCCATGGGTAATCCTTGGTTAATCTATATTTAAATTTATAGAAATATTGGCCTTCCGCAATCGGTTCAAATTGTCCTCGTATCTTAGTAGCAGGATCTTTTTTGTCATTACTTTCTGGGGCATTTTCTTCTCTACCTCTAGGGTTATAAATGAGTCCATCCCATTTCAAGTCACCCCAAACTTTTAGCTTAGAAGATTTAATGCCCTTTGCATCATTTCTTTTAGAGTTTAAAATTCCTTTAATAAAGTGTTCTCTCGAAATGACTTTTAAGTCTTTTTGATTTTCTCCTTCTTTATTTGTATTTACTATTGAAATCACCCCTTCTTCTGCACTTCTTAATACAAGTGGAGAAGGCGTTAATCCTCTCTCAAGTTGAGCATCTTGAGGATTTCCATTTGAATCTAAAGGATAGATTTTAGCAATATTAGAGCCACTTGATGAAGGTGCGTTGATTCCTTCGTTATTGAAAGCAAATAATTCTGGATTTTGATCTAGGGATGTTGTATTTTTATCTTTTCTATTTTGGATAACTCCTGCTGGATTAAATTTATCTATACCATGTTCTCCACCAATCCCCTTATTTAAGGTACCTGGAATTTTTGGTTTACCATCATCATCATAACCTTCCATTGCTTTTGATTTTGATCCTTCTTCCCAGGCCCATTTATCAAGGATTGGTTCGTGGTTCCAATTCCCAGCAAATCCCATTAGAGGCATCGACAAAGAAGGTTGGAAGTTTCTTTTCTTACCGTTGGAGTTTAGAGCTTCCATTTCTTCCACTGACTCAAAATGAATAAATGATTCTACAAATTTATTTTTGTTTTTAGCTTCTCCAACATTTATAACCGCATTTAAATCAAAGCTGGAATTTGGACCTATAGTGAAAGTATCATGCTCAAATGTGATATTTGCTCCTTTGACTTTTTCTGGGTGAATTTCTGGAACAATTTGCTTCCCGTCCGGAGATTTTTCATCTTTATATGTTTCATCGAGTTTTAGCCTATCAGTTAGAGCATCTGTAGTTACAGTTGATGCAGAAACTTTAAAGGTTAAAGGTCTGTTTGAGGTATTGTGAAGCTTAATTGTAAAGTATTTTTTATCACCTTTTATTTCTTTAAGAGAAATGGAACCATATGAATTTACCAAACCTTTAGAATCTGTATTTTTGAAAGTTGCTACAACTTCATTTCTCAAAGCGTTGGCAACATTAATTAGCCCCGCTCCCTGCTGTCTAGGTGATGCAAAGTATTGACTCTTTTCTTTCCAAGAGGTTGCATCCATCATAGGTCTTGCAGTATTTTGTAGAGCTATTTTTGTAAGACTTGTAAGGTCTATTTTGTCATCTCCCTTAAGATTTTTCAAGACAGGTCTTTCAAGCAATTCCTTTAATTTTGGTCGAATCAAAACAGTAGAAGCTGCTACGATTGGAGTTGCCATACTAGTTCCTGACATATAACCATAAGTGGATTTACCATTGATAACATTTAGAGTGGATTTAATATTTTTACCAGGTGCTGAAACATCCGGTTTTAAAAGCAAGTCTGTTCTTGGCCCCCAAGATGTAGACCCTGCTGGGACTATAATATCTTCTTTATAAAGTTCTTTGTCTGTGTCAGCTGCAAATTTAAAGTCAATTTCTTTTTCATCACCTACATTCGGTTTATTAGAATTATAGCTTTCCATATCAATTGGATAGTATTGTTCTAAGTTATCTTTAAAATCTTCCTTATTATTTCTTTTGACTTCAGTTTTTTTATCAGGGTTAATCATGTTCCATAATTTTACACCATCATCTCCTGAAATTGAAAATACTTGACTAGTAGTCCCTTCATCCGCTTCATATCCCATAGCTGGAAGGTCTGTCCAATTATCTCTATTGTAGTAATTTACAGTATTTACAACCATAATGGCACGTGCGCCTTTATCCGTTGCTCTTTTAAAAGCATCTTTTAAATCCTTGGTATAAATTCTATCCATTACTGCAATTTTGCCCTTAAGATCCAAGCCTATCAAATCTTTGTCTTGACCTTTGCCTATATATACAAATTTTAATTTATTTGGAGTTTTTGACCCATCCTCATTTGTTAGGATTTTATTTTTATCGAAAAAAGCTCCTATATTTCTGTATTTAAAACTTTGTCCTCCAATGTTAACCTTATCAAACTCAATGGTTTGATTTTTAGCAGAAGCGACCGCTATCGCATCTTCATGTGCGGCAGTTCGTGTTACATTTCCAGTATCTGTCATTTTCAGATTATTATTCGCTACTAAATCCCAAGAAGAACTTGAAGCAGAAGTCGCAAAATTACCTGTAGCAACAACCATTGGGATTCCAGCTTTTCTTAATGCTCTAATAGCCTCCCAATATTTCTCGCCTACAAGACCTGTTCCCGTAAAGCCAGATGATACCGAAACAACATCGACATTGTGTTTGATCGAATCTTCAATAGCATGAAACATTGTTTCATCACCCGCGAACCCAGATCCTGCGTCAGAGTACATTTTATAAGAGAAAATTTGTGCATTAGGCGCAATTCCATCTATGCCATTAAAGTTCTTGATATCTTTTTCAGTATCATTTCCAGCAAGAATCCCTGCAATATGCATCCCATGTGGGTCAAAATAATCCCTACCATCATCATATTTTTCTACAGTGATTTTACCACCATTATAATAATTGAACGCATGAGGGATTTTATCACTCAACCAGAAATTTTTATCAGTACCTTTTAAGTCTTCTTTTTTAAATTTCATTGAGTCTTTGGCATCATCATCGATCCTCATAGCCTTATGCCTATAATCTGTTCCAGTATCGATATTTGAAATGACCATACCTCTACCATCAAAATTTTTCCCAAATGGAGCATTAATAGACTTTAGGTAATCAATAGCTTCCTCAACTCCAATTTCCTTTCTGGCATGATTCATCATTGGTTGGACTTTTTGTGATCGTTCAACCGACGAAACACCTTCCATTTGTTTAATTTTGTCCAAATTATCTGGAGTTGTTTCAATGGCAGCGCCATTAAAAATCGTATTATAGGTATATAAAACTTTTGTATCCTTAAGATTTGATAGTTCCTTAATTACTTTTTCTCCAGATTGTTTATCTTTAAATTCAGCAATATAGACAACTTTATCTTCTTTTTTCGGATTTTCTGTATCTTTATTTACAAATGAGTCCGCATCATTTCCTTGGGATTGATTGGAGTCTTCTTTGATACTTGCTCCTTCGTTACTAGTTTTTTTGTCTATCACAGACTTTTTACTAACAACCTCTTTTTCCTCAATAACTGTTGTCTTCTTCTCCTCAGTATCCTTTGAAGTTTCTATAACATTATGAAGTTCTTCAGATTGTTCATTGTTTTCTGTTTCTTTATCTGCTACTACTTTTTCTTTATCAGAAATTCTTAAAGCATCTTCAGAACTAGGTGCATCTGCTAAAATTACCTCATTGGGGGCATATGCTGCTAAAATAACTGCAGCAGTAGTTAATGACAATACCGTACTTTTTTTCATTTTAATTCCTTAATTTTTTATTTTAAACCCAATAGATAGAAAACTTTAACCTTGCTAGCCTTTGTTATAAAAAGTTTTATGACGTATCATCTAGTGGGGTAGAGTAGTACATTTATATATAATTGTTAGCTCTCTGAAAAACAGTATATCAATTAAAAAAATTTAAGTCAAGAAAAATTAACCCAGGTTAATTTTTTTTTTAATACATGTTAACAAATAGTCTAGTCAATAAATATTATAGTTAACTGGCTACAATATAAACTCATTCCTACCATCAAAAATATTATCAATTAACCGGAATAACTACCAAAATCGCAAAAAGGGGGGATGGATACAACTTATACTTAAATAAATATGCAAAAACAACCGCTATAATTTTCAACGGTTGTTTGTAACATATTTAATTTTTAACTCTCATCCTATCTTATCTCTTACGAACCCGCACTTTCGTAGGCATCTAAGCCCCTGTCCCATAGTTTCAAAGAAATTGCAAAGAAGATAAGTGAAATCAGAATCAACCCACCAATGTTAAAGAGCCCATTCTTGTCCTCTAAGAAATAGCTGGCAGGATAGTAGGCTGTAAAGGCAAAGGGGATGATAAAGCTAATCAACCAACGAAGAAGGGAATTGTAAATGGAAATTGGATATTTGGCAAAGTCATTAAACATATAAAAAATGTAAATCATAGCACCTGACTGCTTGGTCCAAAAAGCGATGCTGGCAGTCGCGATTTTCAAGGAAGTATAAATCAAGGTCGCAAAAGGAATACAAACTAGGAAAATCAGGAATTTTGGAAGAGTCCAAGCAATACTAGACACCGTGGTCGCTAACAAAATGCCACCGACCAATAGTTCGCCCAAGGCATCAATCTGAAAAGTCTCGACCAGAATGTGAAAGAGCGGATTGATAGGACGAGTCAGATACTTGTCAAACTCCCCTTTTCGGACTAGTCGTTGACCTAGTGCCCAGAGATTGTCAAAAAAGAGATGGTCCAAACCCTTGGGAATCAAGGAAAATCCATAGATAAAGGCAATCTCTTGAAAGGTCCAACCCTCTAGCGAGGGGATATGTTGAAAGAGTACATTGAGAAACAAGAGGTTCAGGCCTTGAGTCAGAAAAACTCCTAACACGCCCACCACAAAATCGACCTTGTATTCCATGATTTGCTTGATGTATTGTCTGATAAAAATCAAATGCATGCGTTGATATTTTTTCATACTAACCTCCCTGAATAGTGATAAATGACTGGACTCGTTTCCAAATCAACTGAGATAAGCCCACCATCACTATAAGCCAGAAAAACTGAAGCAAAAGCGCCTGAAGAATCTGACTGGAATCGTATTTCCCAACGATAATCATAACCGGAGTGTAAATCAAGGATGAGAAAGGCAAAAAGGACAAAATACCTGCAACCACCTTGGGAAAGAAAGCCAAAGGAATCAAACTCCCAGACATAAAGGCCACTATGGAAGTCTTGAGTAGATTGGAACCCCAAAGATTTTTAAACACAAAGGCTGAAAATCCAAAGCAGATATTAAAGAAAAAGTTAATCAGATAGGCTAGGGTTAAGCTAAAGAGATAAAGGATGGTTAATCCCAGTACTTCTACAATTCCTTGTCCTGATAAGATTTTCATCAAGACAATGACACTTAAAAATGGCAGTCCAACAGAGATAAAAATCAACCACTTGGAGCCAAGTTCGGTGAAAAGGTAAGAGGCCGCAAAATGAACTGGTCGCAACAAACGCATGATAATGGACCCATCCTTGACCTCCTCCCCAATCATAAAGGAGCTATCAGACCTAGTCAAAAGATTGGTCACAAAACTCATGATGATGTAGAGAGTGATATCTGCCATACTGAAGCCCTGGATCAAAGGCTCCTGGGAGGAGTCAAAGACTGCCTTCCAGAGATAAAAGGCCACAAAAGCTCCCATGACATCACCAATCCGATAGAGAATAAAGTTAACTCGATAGGTAATCAACTCCTGAATCCCTGCATTGATAAAGGGTTTATAACGTCTCCACAATTTGACCATCTTAGAGCTCCTTTCGATAGAAGCGACGGATAATATCCTCGATATCCGTATCCACCATCTTCAAATCGCGGATTTCAAAATCAGACAGGGTTTGCTTGATAATATCAGCTGACTGGTAGCGGGAACTATCGAATTCAATATTGAGACTGTTTCCTTGTCTATCAATGGTCATATCCGAAGAGCCTTCATAGTGAGAAAGAAGATGACTTTGACCTGGTACCAGTTCAAAGGAAAGAGTCTTCATCTTGCCAAAGGTTTCCTTGAGCTGGCTAACCGTTCCATCAAAAATCTCTTGCCCCTTGTCAATCATGAAAATCCGATCACAAAGTTGCTCAATGTCGCTCAGGTCGTGAGTGGTCAAGAGAATGGTTGTTTCTTCCTCCTGATTGATTTGGGTAATAGCCCGACGAATATTGTCCTTGACCGAAACGTCCAAACCAATGGTCGGCTCATCTAAAAAGAGAACCTTGG
>CAUQPD010000018.1:0-26580 GCA_963519935.1 uncultured Streptococcus sp. | reverse complement strand
AGGGAATTTTAAGTCTCCTTGTGTATTATATAATCATTAAATAAAGACCTCCTAACTTTATTTAATGAAATCCTAAACTTTTCTTTTTCATAATAATCTCCCTAAAGAGGCCACCCAATCAGGTGGCTTTTTTGTTTGTGGCTTGGATTTTTGATATAATAGAGCCATGAGTAGAATTTTAGATAATGAGATAATGGGGGATGAGGAGTTAGTAGAACGCACCCTCCGTCCTCAGTATTTACGTGAATATATTGGGCAGGATAAGGTCAAGGACCAGCTGCAAATCTTTATCGAAGCTGCCAAAATGCGGGATGAGGCACTGGACCATGTTCTTTTATTTGGTCCTCCAGGTCTCGGGAAAACAACCATGGCCTTTGTTATTGCCAATGAACTGGGAGTCAATCTCAAGCAAACGTCAGGTCCTGTCATTGAAAAAGCGGGTGACCTGGTAGCGATTTTGAATGATTTGGAGCCTGGAGACGTTCTCTTTATTGACGAGATTCATCGCTTGCCCATGTCGGTGGAAGAGGTGCTTTATAGTGCCATGGAAGACTTCTACATTGATATCATGATTGGTGCTGGTGAAGGCAGTCGCAGTGTTCATTTGGACTTGCCACCATTCACCTTGATTGGTGCAACGACACGAGCTGGGATGCTTTCAAATCCTCTTCGTGCCCGTTTTGGGATTACAGGTCACATGGAGTATTATACCCATGCTGACTTGACAGAGATTGTCGAGCGGACGGCAGATATCTTTGAGATGGAAATCACTCATGAAGCTGCATCTGAGTTAGCTTTACGCAGTCGTGGAACTCCTCGTATTGCTAATCGTCTCCTCAAGCGCGTGCGTGACTTTGCGCAGATTATGGGCGATGGCTTGATTGATGATGTCATTACGGATAAGGCCTTGACTATGCTGGATGTAGACCATGAAGGTTTGGACTATGTGGACCAGAAAATCCTTCGTACCATGATTGAGATGTACGGTGGTGGTCCTGTCGGTTTAGGAACTCTTTCTGTTAATATTGCCGAGGAGCGTGAGACAGTCGAAGATATGTACGAACCTTACCTGATTCAGAAAGGTTTCATCATGCGAACTCGTTCTGGGCGGGTTGCAACGGCTAAGGCATATGAGCATTTAGGGTATGAATACAGTGAAAAATGAACAAAAAATTCTAGATGCTTTCAGAGAAAATCCGGATATGATGACCATTTTGACCATCATTCGTGACCTTGATCTGAAAGACTCGTGGTTGGCAGCAGGTTCTGTCAGGAATTTCATCTGGAATCTCTTGTCAGATAAATCCCCTTTTGATCATGAAACGGATGTGGATGTGATTTTCTTTGATCCAGATATTTCTTATGAGGAAACAGTAACCCTGGAGAACAAGATGAGAGAAGATTTTCCTCAGTATCGGTGGGAGTTGAAAAATCAGGTCTATATGCACCAGCACAGTCCACACACTGCTCCCTATACCAGTTCTCGTGATGCTATGAGTAAATATCCTGAGCGCTGTACGGCGGTAGGTCTTCGTTTGCATGCTGACACAACTTTAGAGCTCTTTGCGCCTTATGGTTTAGAGGATATTTTTAACTTTCACGTATCCCCAACTCCTCATTTCCTAGATAATGAGGACCGAATGAAGCTCTATCAAGAACGCTTGTCCAAGAAAAATTGGCAAGAAAAATGGAAAAATCTGACTTTCTCAAAAAACTTAAGAAAAATTTAAGTTAGGGACGGTATACTAGGTTCATAAGTTAAGAGGAACTTAACTTAAACTCCTAAAACTTTTTCATAATAATCTCCCTATAAAATTAAGTCGCCCAATCAGGCGGCTTATTTTTTGTCTGTAAGGAGAGCTAATAACTTAGCAATAGAAGAAAATAGGGAAATATGGTATAATGAAACGATAGATTTTTGAATAGGAATAAGAACATGTTTGGATTTTTTAAGAAAGATAAAGCTGTAGAAGTTGAGGTTCCAACACAGGTTCCTGCTCATATTGGCATCATCATGGATGGGAATGGTCGTTGGGCTAAAAAACGGATGCAACCGCGGGTCTTCGGACACAAGGCGGGGATGGAAGCCCTTCAAAAGGTGACCAAGGCAGCTAACAAGATGGGAGTCAAGGTCATCACGGTTTATGCCTTTTCAACGGAAAACTGGACACGCCCAGATCAAGAGGTCAAGTTTATCATGAACTTGCCAGTCGAATTTTATGATAACTATGTCCCTGAATTGCACGCAAATAACGTTAAGATTCAGATGATTGGGGAGACAGACCGTCTGCCTAAGCCGACTTTTGAAGCTTTGAAAAAAGCAGAGGAGTTGACCAAGAACAATACGGGCTTGATTCTCAATTTTGCGCTTAACTACGGTGGTCGTGCTGAAATTACGCAGGCTCTTAAGGGCTTGGCTCAAGATGTTCTAGATGCTAAAATCAACCCTGGTGACATCACAGAAGATATGATTGGAGACTATCTTTTCACGCAACACCTGCCAAAGGATTTGCGGGATCCTGATTTGATTATCCGTACGAGTGGTGAGTTGCGTTTAAGTAATTTCTTACCATGGCAAGCAGCCTATAGCGAGCTTTATTTTACGGATACCTTGTGGCCTGATTTTGATGAAGCCGCCTTGCAGGAAGCTATTGCTGCTTTTAACCATCGCAATCGCCGTTTTGGAGGAGTTTAGGAGAAGATATGACCAAGGATTTACAAAAGAGAACATTGTTTGCGGTATTGGCCCTGGCAATTTTCCTTCCAGTCTTGTTTGCAGGAGGGCTCTTGTTGCAGATAGGGATTGGCTTGTTAGCGATGCTAGGCGTCCATGAACTTTTGCACATGAAGGGGCTAAAGACTATGACCATTGAGGGCGCTTTGACTCTTTTTGCGACCTTCGCTCTCACAGTTCCTTTAGAAAATTACCTAACATTTTTGCCTGTTGATGGGAATGTGGTTGCCTACAGTGTTTTGATTACCATAATGCTAGGGACGACCGTTTTCAGTAAAAACTATACGATTGAAGATGCCGCTTTTCCAATTGCTGTGAGTTTTTATGTTGGTTTTGGCTTCAATGCCTTACTAGATGCTCGGGTGGCAGGTTTTGACAAGGTACTTTTGGCCCTTTTTATCGTTTGGGCGACAGATAGCGCAGCCTACCTGACAGGGATGAATTTTGGTAGACATAAGTTGGCACCAAGAGTTTCTCCTAATAAGAGTATTGAGGGCTTTGTCGGTGGTATTCTAGGTGCGGTACTGATAACAGTGATTTTCATGTTAGTGGACAGCACAGTTGCTCTTCCTTATGGGATTTATAGAATGAGTCTCTTTGCAGCCTTCTTCAGTGTGGCAGGTCAGTTTGGTGACTTGATTGAGAGTGCCATGAAACGCCATTTCGGTGTCAAGGATTCTGGAAAATTTATCCCTGGACATGGCGGTGTGTTGGATCGCTTTGACAGCATGCTGATTGTGTTTCCAATGATGCACTTATTTGGCCTGTTTTAAAGAAAGGAATATTGAATGATTGGATTGCTAACCTTTATCCTCGTTTTTGGGATTATTGTGGTGGTGCATGAGTTTGGACATTTTTATTTTGCCAAGAAATCAGGCATTCTAGTTCGTGAATTTGCCATTGGTATGGGGCCCAAGATTTTTTCCCATATCGGTAAGGATGGCACTGCTTATACAATTCGTATCCTTCCTCTAGGAGGCTATGTTCGTATGGCAGGCTGGGGTGATGATGCGACAGAAATTAAGACAGGAACTCCGGTCAGTTTAACACTTGCTGACGATGGTAAGGTCAAACGGATCAACCTCTCAGGGAAGAAGTTGGATCAAACGGCTCTTCCTATGCAGGTAACCCAGTTTGACTTTGAAGACAAGCTCTTTATCAAGGGTTTGGTCCTGGAAGAAGAAAAGACTTTTACAGTCGATCATGATGCAACGGTTGTTGAAGAAGATGGAACCGAAGTACGCATTGCCCCTTTGGATGTACAGTATCAAAATGCTTCTATCTGGGGCAAGCTCATCACCAACTTTGCAGGTCCTATGAATAACTTTATCTTAGGTGTTGTTGTTTTTTGGATCTTGATCTTTTTGCAAGGCGGTGTTAGAGATACTCAGACCAATCTCTTTCATGTCATGCCAGAGGGAGCTTTGGCTAAGGTGGGCGTAGCTGAGACAGCTCAAATCACCAAGGTCGGCTCGCATGAGGTTAAGAATTGGCAAGACTTGACCCAGGCTGTGGAAGCAGATACCAAGGACAAGACAGCCCCGACCTTGGATGTGACCATTTCTGAAAATGGTAGCGAAAAACAAGTCACGGTGACTCCAGAAGAGAATCAAGGACGTTATATTCTTGGGGTTCAACCGGGAGTCAAGTCAGACTTTCTATCCATGTTTGTTGGTGGATTTACAACTGCTGCTGACTCAGGACTTCGCATCCTTTCGGCTCTGAAAAACTTGATTTTCCATCCAGATTTGAACAAACTCGGTGGTCCCGTTGCTATTTTTAAGGCAAGTAGCGATGCTGCTAAAAATGGTCTTGAGAATGTCCTCTACTTCCTAGCTATGATTTCCATCAATATTGGAATTTTTAACTTGATTCCTATCCCGGCTTTGGATGGTGGAAAGATTGTGCTCAACATCCTAGAGGCTATCCGCCGGAAACCCCTTAAACAAGAAATTGAAACCTATGTCACCATGGCTGGTGTAGTTATCATGGTT
Source organism: uncultured Streptococcus sp. (assembly GCA_963519935.1). Taxonomy (GTDB): domain Bacteria; phylum Bacillota; class Bacilli; order Lactobacillales; family Streptococcaceae; genus Streptococcus. The sequence goes on along the minus strand of CAUQPD010000018.1, from coordinate 21,852 downwards.
GTCTTGATGCTAGCTGTGACCTGGAATGACATTATGCGACTCTTCTTTTAGATAATCGAGGAATATTATGAAACAAAGTAAAATGCTAATCCCAACGCTTCGCGAAATGCCAAGCGATGCTCAAGTTATCAGCCACGCCCTTATGTTGCGTGCTGGTTATGTCCGTCAAGTTTCTGCCGGTGTTTATTCTTACCTGCCACTCGCTAACCGTGTGATTGAAAAGGCTAAGAATATCATGCGCCAAGAGTTTGATAAGATTGGTGCGGTGGAGATGTTGGCTCCTGCCCTTCTCAGTGCCGATCTTTGGCGTGAATCAGGTCGTTATGAAACTTATGGTGAAGACCTTTATAAACTGAAAAACCGTGAAAAGTCAGACTTTATTCTAGGTCCGACCCACGAAGAGACTTTTACAGCTATTGTCCGTGATTCTGTTAAGTCTTACAAGCAATTGCCACTCAATCTCTACCAAATTCAACCGAAATACCGTGATGAAAAACGTCCACGTAACGGGCTTCTCCGTACGCGTGAATTTATCATGAAAGACGGTTATAGTTTCCATGCTAATTACGATAGTTTGGATGTGACTTATGACGAGTACAAGGCGGCCTACGAACGAATTTTCACTCGTAGTGGCTTGGATTTCAAGGCCATCATCGGTGATGGTGGCGCCATGGGTGGTAAGGATAGCCAAGAATTTATGGCCATCACACCAGCCCGTACAGACCTTGACCGCTGGGTTGTCTTGGACAAGTCAGTTGCCTCATTTGATGAAATTCCTGCAGAAGTGCAAGAAGAAATCAAGGCAGAATTGCTCAAATGGATGGTTTCTGGTGAAGACACCATCGCCTACTCAACTGAGTCTAGCTATGCAGCTAACTTAGAAATGGCAACAAACGAGTACAAACCAAGCAACCGTGTCGTTGCGGAAGAAGAAGTGATTCGAGTGGAAACTCCAGGTGTTAAATCCATCGATGAAGTTGCAGCCTTCCTTAATGTGCCAGAAGAGCAAACGATTAAAACTCTCTTCTACATGGCAGATGGAGAACTTGTTGTAGCCCTTCTAGTTGGAAATGACCAACTCAATGAAGTTAAGTTGAAAAACCACTTGGGAGAAGATTTCTTTGATGTTGCGAGCGAGGAAGAAGTAGCAAATGTTATCTCAGCCGGCTTTGGTTCACTTGGCCCAGTTGGTTTGCCAGAAAATGTGAAAATCATTGCAGACCGTAAGGTGCAAGATGTTCGCAATGCTGTTGTAGGGGCTAATGAAGATGGCTACCACTTGACGGGTGTGAACCCAGGTCGTGATTTCACTGCAGAATACGTGGATATCCGCGAAGTTCGTGAGGGTGAAATTTCACCAGACGGACAAGGCGTTCTTAACTTCGCGCGTGGTATCGAGATCGGTCATATTTTCAAACTCGGCACTCGTTATTCAGCAAGTATGGGCGCAGATGTTTTGGATGAAAATGGTCGTGCTGTGCCAATCATCATGGGATGTTACGGTATTGGTGTTAGCCGTCTTCTCTCAGCAGTTATGGAGCAACACGCCCGCCTCTTTGTCAACAAAACGCCTAAAGGGGAATACCGTTATGCTTGGGGAGTTAACTTCCCTAAAGAATTGGCGCCATTTGATGTGCATTTGATCACTGTCAATGTCAAGGATGAAGAAGCGCAAGCCTTAACAGAAAAACTTGAAGCAAGCTTGATGGGAGCTGGTTACGAAGTCTTGACAGACGACCGTAACGAACGTGTCGGAGTGAAGTTTAGCGATAGCGACTTGATTGGTCTGCCAATCCGTATCACTGTTGGGAAGAAAGCAGCCGATGGCATCGTAGAAGTTAAGATTAAGGCGACTGGTGACACCATCGAAGTTCATGCAGACAACTTGCTCGAAACCCTTGAAATCCTCAGCAAGAAATAAAAACTATAATCAGAAGAAAAACAAGGCAAAAATGTAACTAGTTTTTACCTTGTTTTTTCTATATAATGGGAAAAATGAATAAACGAAGAGGTAAAGCTATGCTAAAATTTCCAAAGGATTTTGTCTGGGGTTCCTCCACTTCTGGACCACAGACAGAAGGTCGAGTGCCAGGTGACGGCAAGGGGGACAATCTCTGGGATTATTGGTATCAGGTGGAGCCCAATCGCTACTACAATGGGATTGGACCTGATAAAACATCGACCTTCTATGAAAACTGGGAAAAGGATATTGAGCTTTTGGTAGAGACTGGGCATACAGCCTTCCGAACTTCTATCCAGTGGTCTCGTATTTTCCCACAGGGCCGTGAAGAGGTCAATCCGCAAGGGGTGGCTTTCTACCGTCAGGTCTTTGAAGCCATTAAGGCCAAGGGAATTCGTCTCTTAGTTAATCTCTATCACTTCGACCTGCCTTTTGCCCTCCAAGAAGACGGCGATGGTTGGGAAAATAAGGCAACTGTCAAGGCTTATGAAGACTATGCTCGTTTTTGTTTTGAGACATACGGTGACTTGGTGGACCAATGGATTACCTTTAACGAGCCCATCGTTCCCGTAGAGTTTGGCTATTTTTACGATGCCCACTATCCTCACAAGGTAGATGCCAAAGCAGCAGTTAAGGTTGCCTATCATACGCAACTGGCTAGTAGTCTTGCGGTTAAGGCCTGTCATGAAGTTTTGCCTGATTCCAAGATTGGGATTGTCCTCAACTTGACACCAGCCTATCCACGTAGCCAGCATCCCGCAGATGTCAAGGCTGCTCGCATTGCGGATCTCTTCCAAGCCCAATCTTTCCTAGATCCGTCTGTCTTGGGAGCTTATCCAGAAGAGTTAGTAGAGATTTTAGCTGAGCATGATTTGCTGCCAGAGTATACTGTTGAAGAATTAGAATTCATTCGCGAGAATACAGTTGATTTCCTAGGAGTTAACTACTACCAGCCTTTGCGTGTCATGGCGCCACGTTTTGCTAAACATCCAGACAGTCCCCTCTTGCCAGAACATTTTTACGAGCCTTATATCATGCCGGGCCGTAAAATCAATCCTCACCGTGGATGGGAAATTTATGAGCAAGGGATTTATGATATTGCCCAAAATATCAAGGAAAATTATGGTAATATTGAGTGGATGTTGACAGAGAATGGTATGGGTGTTGAAGGGGAAGAAAAATTCCGTCAAGATGGGATGATTCAAGATGATTACCGTATTGACTTTGTCAAAGGACATCTTCGTGAACTTCACCGTGCGATTGAAGATGGAGCCAACTGTAAAGGATACTTAATATGGACCTTTATTGACTGCTGGTCATGGCTCAACAGCTATAAAAATCGTTACGGTTTGGTTGAGCTTGACTTGGAAACACAGGAACGTCGTCTAAAAAAATCAGGCCATTGGTTCAAGGAACTCAGCGACCATAATGGATTTTAAGAATAAAAAGAGTGAGATGGTGTTCATCTCACTTTTTATTACAATATCATCACCAAGGTCCCAATCGTAATCAGGATACAGCCAATAATTGTTTTAAACGTCAGGACATCCTGTAGGAAGAAAAAGGCTAGAACGAGGGTAATGACGAGACTGAATTTATCGACAGCAGATACCTCAGTCGCATTGCCCATCTGCAAGGCCTTGTAGTAGCAGAGCCAGGAGGCGCCAGTGGCTAAGCCTGATAAGATGAGAAAGAGCCAACTTTTTTTACTGATGTTGACAATTTCGGTCTGACTATTGGTCAAGAAAACCATAGCCCAGGCCATAAGAATGACGACGACTGTACGAATAGCAGTTGCTAGATTGGATGGAACTCCTTCAATCCCAATCTTGGCTAAAATTGACGTTAAGGCTGCAAAGATAGCTGATAAAAGTGCGAAGAAAAATTACATGGCAACCTCCTCCCTTACGACTATAAGTAAAGCATCTGCCTTGTCAGCTATTAGGTGAAATCTCAATTTCAGGAACTCTATAGAAGCTATACCAATTTTTATCCTTGACAAGTGAGAAAAACAAGTATATACTGTCTTTGCTGATTCTGTAAAAGGGAAATCAGACTATACCAATTTAAGGAGAAAGCACAGCTGGTCTGTGTCGTATATACTATGTGTGGAATTGTTGGTGTTGTTGGAAACACAAATGCAACTGATATTTTGATTCAAGGGCTTGAAAAGCTCGAATACCGTGGCTATGATTCTGCGGGGATTTTTGTCCTAGGTGGTGCTGAAAATCATCTAGTCAAGGCTGTCGGTCGTATAGCAGAATTGTCTACTAAGACAGCTGGCGTTGAGGGAACAACTGGTATTGGACATACGCGTTGGGCGACTCATGGAAAACCAACTGAGGACAACGCTCACCCACATCGCTCTGAGACTGGCCGTTTTGTCTTGGTCCATAATGGGGTGATTGAAAACTACCTTGAAATCAAGGAAGAATACCTTGTAGGGCACCACTTCAAGGGGCAAACAGATACGGAAATCGCCGTACATTTGATTGGGAAATTTGCCGAAGAAGACGGCTTATCAGTTCTTGAAGCCTTCAAAAAAGCCCTTCATATCATCCGTGGTTCTTATGCCTTTGCCTTGATTGACTCTGAAAATCCAGATGTCATCTATGTAGCCAAGAATAAATCACCACTTTTGATTGGTCTTGGAGATGGCTACAACATGGTATGCTCAGATGCCATGGCCATGATTCGTGAAACCAACCAATACATGGAAATCCATGATCAAGAGTTGGTGATTGTCAAGGCTGATAGTGTCGAAGTGCAAGACTATGATGGCAATAGTCGTGAGCGTGCAAGCTATACTGCTGAGCTAGACTTGTCAGATATCGGTAAGGGGACTTACCCTTACTACATGCTCAAGGAAATCGATGAGCAACCAACGGTTATGCGTAAACTCATCCAAGCCTACACAGATGAGGCTGGTCAAGTTGTCGTAGACCCAGCTATCATCCAGGCTGTTCAAGACGCAGACCGTATCTACATCCTTGCAGCTGGAACATCTTACCACGCAGGATTTGCTTCTAAGAAAATGTTGGAAGAATTGACAGATACACCAGTTGAACTTGGAATCTCATCTGAGTGGGGCTACGGTATGCCACTTCTCAGCAAGAAACCACTCTTCATCTTTATCAGTCAGTCTGGTGAAACAGCGGATAGCCGTCAGGTTTTGGTTAAGGCTAATGAAATGGGGATTCCGAGCTTGACAGTGACAAACGTTCCTGGTTCAACTCTTTCACGTGAAGCCAACCATACTATGCTTCTTCACGCAGGACCTGAAATTGCCGTGGCATCAACTAAAGCCTATACCGCGCAAATTGCAGCCCTTGCCTTCCTTGCAAAAGCTGTCGGAGAAGCAAATGGCAATGCCAAAGCCCAAGCCTTTGACCTGGTTCATGAGTTGTCTATCGTAGCTCAGTCTATCGAATCAACTCTTTCTGAGAAAGAAACCATTGATGCTAAAGTTCGTGACCTTCTTGAAACTACTCGCAACGCCTTTTACATCGGACGTGGCCAAGACTACTATGTAGCAATGGAAGCTAGTCTCAAACTCAAAGAGATTTCTTACATCCAATGTGAAGGTTTTGCGGCAGGAGAACTCAAGCATGGAACCATTGCCTTGATTGAAGAAGGAACGCCTGTTTTGGCCCTCTTGTCAGATCCAGTCCTTGCCAACCATACTCGTGGAAATATCCAAGAGGTCGCAGCCCGTGGTGCCAAGGTTCTTACTATCGCAGAAGAAAACGTTGCTAAAGAGACAGACGACATCGTTCTGACGACCGTCCATCCTTACCTCTCACCAATCTCAATGGTCGTGCCAACACAGTTAGTTGCCTACTTCGCAACGCTCCACCGTGGCCTTGATGTGGACAAACCACGAAACCTTGCCAAGTCAGTAACAGTAGAATAAGCTAAAAGAGTCTAGTTTGCCATAAGTAGGGTATAATGTAACTATATAACAAATCGAAATTTATAGGGATTTGTATTGAAAAACACATTTGCAACTGCAAGTTGACATATTTCTATATTTTAATGGTGGCTATGCAACCAACGAAATTGTTATGATTGTATCATAAAAGAAAGGAGTGTTGTCAAATGAACATGGCAGACAGAATACAATATTTAAGAAAAACTAAAGGAATATCACAAGAAGAACTTGCTGATAAGGTAGGTGTTTCAAGACAAGCTGTTTCAAAATGGGAAAGTGAACAAAGTACACCTGAGTTAGAAAAAGTAATTATAATGAGTGATTATTTTGGTGTTACTACAGATTATATTTTAAAAGGAATTGAACCGGTAGTAGATAAAGAACAAAAAAATAGAGAATTTGCGAGCAAGGTACTTTATATCTCATCAACAGCTTTTATTGCTATTGGATTGTTTTGTGCTTTTGCTGAATGGTATGAAAAACAAACAATGGAAGCTATTTTGGGGGCAATAATTATTCAAGTGGTAGGAATTGTTGGATATTTTATCGCAAGAATATTATCAGAAGAAAAAGCACCGTTTTATGTGAATTGGCTTAATATAATTGGAATTGCTTTTATGCCTACTTCTATGGCTACTGGTTTTATTTCATTGTTGATTTTCAAACAGGGGTGGGTTGCGCCATATCCTACAGGAATATTTCACACTTTGAATTTTATATTAGTTCTATTTGTGATTTTGATTACAAGTTATATTATTTTAAAAAAACAGATAAAATAGTATTTTCTCACTCCTATATTGTATACTCTAAGGAGAAAAAATGAAGAAGAAAAAAATATTATTGCTATGCTGATTGGTATCGTCTTGTCTAGTTCTTTCTTGATACGTACGATCTTGATCCATCAGGCAAGACAAGCGAAAAAACAAAACCTGGAACGGATTGCTGCTGTGCAAGAGACGGTTCAGTCTCAAGATCAAAAGAAAGCTGAAGAGCAGAAAGAACACTTTCAAAAGGCATTTGATGGTTTAGATAAAACTTCCATTCTAATGAAAGACTACGATAGCCACACAAAGATTAATGCGGACTACAGTTTTGGTACAAAGGATGGCGTGCACTACCTAGTAGAATTAAAAACAGGTGAGAAAGTAGCTCTGGAAGGTGTGGACAAGGCCTTTCCTTTGTCTGTCAAAAACGAGGACACAAATAGTACGGAGCTTGCCCTAGTTGTCCGTAAAGACCAAGCCTGGTACATGATTGATACAAAGGGTGAGACGATTTACACTTTTGAACAAACAGAATTGACAGAAAACTCGAAATTAACTTTGAAAGACAAGGAACTACAGGTAGAATAAGCTAAGAAAGTCTAGTTGATCTAGGCTTTTTCTAATGAGCAAATTCATCGAAAATAAAACTAATTAGTGATAAAATACCCTAAAACTAAAAGAGATAGCGAGGAAACAGGATGGTAGAATTAGGAATTTCAACATTTGGTGAAACAACCGCCTTGGAAGCGACCGGGCAGATTTACAGTCATGAGGAACGCATTCGTCAGTTGGTGGCAGAGATTGAGCTTGCTGATAAGGTTGGTTTGGATGTGTACGGGATTGGGGAGCATCATCGGGAGGACTTTGCAGTATCGGCGCCAGAAATTGTCCTTGCAGCTGGGGCAGTCAATACCAAGAAAATCCGTTTGACCAGTGCAGTCAGCATTCTCTCGAGTATGGATCCGATTCGCTTGTTTCAACAATATGCTACTATCGATGCTTTGTCAAATGGCCGTGCGGAGATTATGGCTGGGCGTGGTTCATTCACCGAGTCTTTCCCGCTGTTTGGCTATGACTTGAAAGACTATGAAGCTCTCTTTGATGAAAAGTTAGATCTGCTTCAGTTGGCAAATGAAAGCACCAAAGTAAACTGGCAGGGACAATTGACCCAAAGCATTGCTGGAAAAGAAGTTTATCCCCGTCCAGTTCAGGGGAAATTGCCATTGTGGGTGGCGACAGGTGGTCATGTAGAGTCAACAGTGAAGATTGCTCGGGCGGGGCTGCCGATTGTATATGCCATTATCGGTGGCAATCCACGTTATTTTAAAAAGTTGATTCAAGCTTATCGTGAGATTGGTAGGGAAGCCGGTCATGCTGGAAAAGACCTGAAAGTAGGCACTCATTCTTGGGGTTGGATTGCGGAAGATGGCGATCAGGCGGTGAAAGATTATTTCCATCCGACCAAGCAAATAGTGGATACTATTTCCAAAGACCGTCCACACTGGCAGGAGTTGACTTATGAGCAATATTTGGAGCAAGTTGGGCCAAATGGAGCCATGTTTGTGGGAAATCCAGACCAGGTGGCAGAAAAATTGATTCGCATGATTGAGGATTTAGACTTGGACCGTTTCATGCTTCATCTACCGCTTGGTTCTATGCCTCATGGTCAAGTTTTGAGAGCTATTGAACTCTTCGGCACACAAGTGGCGCCCAAAATACGTGCTCACTTTGCCATGAAAGAGGGGTTATAAAAAAATTCAATCAGTTGAGTCGATTGGTTAGGAACACCCATGGATTCAGCAACAGGTGGAAGTGGTACAAGCGATAGAGCATACTATCTAGTGGAATATATACTAGTTTATACCAAGTACAAGATAAAATAGTAAAAAAGACGATTTCCGCTTGGAAGTCGTCTTTTTTTCGCTATTCTCGCAAATACGATATCTTGTGGTTGGTGTAAACTGGTAGATAGCTCCCTTATTTTATTTATCAAAACCTTGTAAGTTTTTTTGGCGCTCTTCAGTTTGACCCTTGGCATCCAATTTATTACCATTGTAAACAGTGCTTTCCCATGATCCGTACATTGGGTTAGGGAAAATGATGAATTTCTCACCAAACTCTTTTTGTAATTCCTCTAATTTTTGGTCGCGCTCAGTTTCAGAGGTCTTTGAAAACTCTGCAAAGTCCACAAGATTGTCTCCTAGTAGCATGACTAAGTTGGTTTTTTCTTGGACTGCTTGTCTACGACCTTCTTTAGATTTGACGCCTTTTTCTAAGAACATGAGATGATCGCGGCTTTGTACAGGAATTCCTTCATTTTCTAGGTTTTTGATCGTATCATCTACCTGATCTATCGTGCGGTCAGATACATAGTAAATTTGGACACCGTTTTGGTCTGCAAATTGAAGAAAGTCTTTAGCACCTGGTACAGCCTTGGCTGCGGCTTTTTTTACCCAGACATCCCAGTTTTCTGGGGTAAATGCTGTTCCGTCTTTGACATTTTGCGCTTGATAAGGACTATTGTCTAATACGGTTTCGTCCAAGTCCAAAACGATAGAGTAGGGTTTATCTGTCTGTGTTTTTAGTAGTTCTTTCAAACGATCAGTAGCGACATTGTAACCTTGTAGATAGAGTGCCTTGGTTTCAGCTGCTTTTTGATACCAAAGAGTTGACATAGTGTTCTCTCTTGAACGCAACTGATCATAGGTCATGGTAACCTGATTATCAGATGTACTACTTTGTGTTGTCTGTGAATTTGCCGAATTTGTGCCACAGCCAGTCAGTAAAATGACGGAAGTAAGTGTAGAAGCAATTGTAATGGTAACTTTGGATATTTTCATAATCCCATCCTCCTAATAATAGTCTATTAATATTGTAGCGTTTTCATGGGATTTGTGCAAGGAAATATCGAGAGAAAAGAAATTTTTCAGTAGTAATTTGGTATTAGGATAAAATTATGTACTTAATTTTGGAATGAAGATGGATATAAAAAAATTCAATCGGCTTGATAGAAAATCTATATCAGCTTCTTTTTGGAAAATAGATGAAAATAAAGTGAATCTTTGAAAGGCTAGTAACATCAAGCTTTTCAGGGATTTTTTTCTTTATAGATATAAAAATTTCTAATCGAGTTGATAGTCAATATATATTGGGAAAAGGGGAAAAGGAGTGGTAAGATGGTTTCAATCCAAATGGAAGGAGAAAGGTATGGCAAGTAAAAGAGATCTAGTCTTTAGAGCGATTCGAGGCGATGAAGTGGAAAGAGTTCCTGTGGGATTTTGGTTTCATTTTGTAACACTCGAAGAAAAGGGGCGGGGATTAAATAATCCACGTATCTTTCAAAAAAGTGTTGATGGGCATCGCAACTATGTGGAAAGGATTCGTCCTGATTTTGTCAAAATTATGAGCGATGGTTTTTTCCTTTATCCAAGTAATGTCTATAATCCTAAGATTGCAAGCATTCAGGAGCTGACTTCTATTGAGTCAATTGGTGAGGAACACCCATGGATTCAGCAACAGGTGGAAGTGGTACAAGCGATTCGAGAGACCTTTACAGAAGAGATTGCTTCTTTCTACAATATCTTTTCACCGATCTCCTACCTCAAGCGCTGGTTCCGTACAGAAACTTCTCGAGGAGATAGGGAAGTGGCTGATCTATTGCTTGAAAATCCTGAGCAATTCAGAGCTATTCTAGATGTGATTGCAGGAGATATTGCTATCCTAACTCAGAAAATCATCCAGCAAGGTGGAGTTGATGGGATTTATCTCAGCACCCAGGAAATTCAAGATGAGCGCATCACACCAGCACTCTATCAAACCTATATCGAACCGAGCAATATAGCGATTTTGGAGGCAGCCAATCAGGTTGGTGGGACCAATATCCTCCATATCTGTGGTTTTGAAGGTGCGAGCAATGATGTGACGATATTTAAGGACTATCCAGCGCAAGTTGTCAACTGGGCGACCCACCATGAGGATGTTAGTTTGACACAGGGTCAGGAGTTGTTTCGAGGCAAGGCCGTTTTAGGTGGATTTGAAAATGGCAAGAAAAGCTTGCTTTATCAAGGTACCAAGGTGGAATTGCAAAATGAAACAAGACGGTTGCTGGATGAAGCGGGCAGTAAAGGCGTTCTTCTGGGAGCTGACTGTACTGTTCCAGATGACTTTGACTTAGAGAGGTTGGACTGGATTCGGCAGGCAGCTGTTCTCTAAAAGGAGGGGCTATGAAAAGTAAAAGATGGGGCATCATCATTGTAGTTGTCGGTTTGCTAGCCTTGGTTGCCATAAGCGTTGTAAAAAATCAGCACTGCAAAAATGGAGAGAGATGTCGTGGAGTTCAGGATTTTTCCAAGTCCAGTCTCCCCTTTCTACGCTCGAATGATATCGCAAGCAGTTTATTAGTTGAAAAAGTAAGAAATGGAGAATAAGAATGTCAGAAAAAAGAGAATGGGTTTTAAAAGCATTTAAAGGTGAAAAAGTTGATCGTGTGCCAGTTGGTTTTTGGCATCATTTCACATCCGAAGACGAATGGTTACACGGTTTCTCAAATACAGCTATTATCGAGAAGAATATCGAGGGGCATAAGCGCTTTATCCGAGAAGTTCAGCCAGACTTTATCAAACTCATGAGTGATGGGTACTTTGCTTATCCAAATCCAGCGATTGCCAAAGGAAAATCACTTCAAGAATTGGCGACCATTCAACCACTCGGACCAGATCACGCTTGGATAAAAGAGCAGGTGGACTTGGTTAAGAAAATCAAGCAAGAGTTTACAGAAGATATCGTTGCGATTTACAATATTTTTGCTCCTGTGACCTATCTCAAGTGGCTACTAGGGGAAGTGTCTGGCGGAGATGACCTTATTGCGGACTTTCTAGTGGAAGATCCTGAAGCTCTGAAGAAGGTGTTGGATGTGATTGCAGAAGATATTGCGAGTCTCAGTCGAGCTGTCATCGAAGAGGCTGGTGCTGATGGAATCTACCTCAGCGTGCAAAGTATCCAAGATCAACGAGTGTCGGCAGCAGATTATCAAGCCGTCATTGCACCTAGCGAGATAACGGTTCTGGAAGCAGCTAGTGCTGTTGGTGGTGTTACTGTTCTTCATATCTGTGGCTACGAGGGGGCGCGAAATGATATTCACCTTTTTGCAGATTATCCAGCCCAAGTCTTTAACTGGGCTGTAGGACCAGAGGGAATCACTCTCAAGGAAGGTCGTGAGATTTTTAAAGGACGTACGGTTCTTGGAGGATTTGAAAATGGCAAAACAGGCTTGCTGTATACTGGTAGCAAGGATGCCATTCAGGCTGAGGCAAAGAAACTAGTTGCAGAAGCTGGGGAACAGGGCTTGGTACTTGGGGCAGATTGTACCATTCCAAGTGATATCGCAGTTGAACGTATCCAGTGGGTGAGAGAAGCGCTTGAAAACTAAAGGAGAAAAAGATGAGTAAAAAAGCATGGATTATCGGTGGTGTAGCAGTTGTTGCAGTAATTGGGGCAACGATTATCGGGAGAAGTTTAGCTGGCGCTCCAGCCAAGGAGGGAGAAAAGGCTTCGTCTGCTGAAGTCATAACCTTGAAGGTTGCCCATACACAAAACTATGTGCCTTATGACTTTGTCAATGAAAAAGGGGAATCAGATGGTTATGAGGTAGCTGTTTTGAAGGCTGTTGATGAGAAGTTGGCAAACTATCAATTTGAATATACGGGCACCAGTGATGACGACCTCTTGATTGGTCTGGAATCAGGCAAGTATGACATCGGAACCAAGGGAGCTTGGTACACAGATGAACGAGCTAAAAAGTTTGTCATTCCATCTGAACCAGTCGGAGCGAGCATCATCGGATTTACTGTCAGAAAAGAAGATGAACAGAAATACAAAACCATTGATGACTTTGCTAAGAATAAAGGGAAATTGGTTCCCATCTCTCCACAGAATGCTCAATGGAATGTCATCACCAGCTACAATGAAAAACATCAGGATGCACCGATTGAGCTAACAGCAGCTGAATCCTTTAAAGTGGCAGATGCCTATGCCTGGGTCTTGGAAGGACGTTATGACGCCTTCTTTGATATCAAACTGTCCTTTGAAAAAGCAGTTACCGCAGAAGATGGCCCTTACCACCAATATGCGGATAAACTCAGCTGGTTCCCATACAAGGGCATTCCAACTTATCCCTTGATTCACCGTGATGAAAAGGGTGAGAAATTCGCTAAAGAATATGAAAAAGCAATCAAAGAGTTGAAGGAAGATGGAACGCTTGCTAAGTTATCTCAGCAATACTTTAAAGAAGATGTCTTTAGTTATGTAGACAAAGACTAGACCAGAAATTCCAAGACTAGAAAGGGTTTTGCATGGTTTCTTATGATTTTTCCAAGGTCTTTCAGTTTTTGCCAACCTTATGGCAGGCACTTCCTATGACCTTGTCCATTCTCTTTTTTACCACTCTTCTTGGGTCCCTTTTTGGAGGTCTCTTGGCCTGGGCACAAGTAGGAGAAGACAAGAGTTTTGCAGCGATTTCCAAAGGCTATATCTTTACCCTACGTTGTACACCGCCGATTGTCTTGCTTTTTCTAGTCTTTTATGGCTTGCCAGAATTTCTGAAATGGTGGCTTGGTTTGGATATCAACAACTGGTCTAAAACTATTTTTGTTCTCCTGACGATGATTCTCTTGTTTGCGGCTATTGTTGCCGAGGTTTTCAAGGCGGCCTATCAAGCTATTCCAAAGGGGCAGACAGAGGCCGGGCTTAGTATTGGTTTGACTCCAAGTCAGACTTTTTGGAGAATCATTTTTCCCCAAGCTTTTCAAGTTGCTCTTCCCAATATAACGACCGCTATACTCAATCTCATGCGAGATGCTGCCTTGGCCTATACGATTGGTTTCGTTGATGTTATGGGGGCGGGGAATCTCTTGATCAGTCGCAATTTAGGGAACTACTCGCTGGAAACCTATACGGCAGTTGCGCTTCTTTACTGGGGGATTGCCTTGGTTATTTCTAGTTTGAGTCGTTTGCTTGAGAAGTCTTTGGAAACAAAAGGGAGGTAAGAAATGGATATAGACTATATTGTAAAGACCTTTCTGGAGACCTTGAAGGGTGTGCCAATCACCTTGATTATCATGATTGTGGCTATGGTCCTAAGCTTTTTACCAGCTCTATTTTTAGCCTTGGGGCAGATTTACAAGGTTCGAGGGGTGAGGAGTTTTTCTCTGGTCTATCTGGCTTTTATCCGAGCGACTCCTCCGATTTTATTGATTCTCTTCTTTTATAGTTTGTTTCCAAGTTTGCTGAATCAATTTCTCAAAAGCATAGGAAGTGACTTTGATATTTTCAAGCTTGATCCTCTCTACTATGCCTTTATCATTTATAGTTTGATGACAGTCGGGAGTTTATCGGAGATTTTGCGTTCAGCGATCTTGACGGTGGACAAGGGACAACTAGAGGCGGCGCATGCGATTGGGCTGACTACGACCCAGGCCTATCTAAGGATTGTTTTTCCTCAAGCCTTGCGCTCAGCCTTGCCTAACTTGGCCAATCTGGTGATCAATATCGTCAAAGGGACCTCCCTAGTCTTTGTTATGACCATCAAGGATATCACCGCTATTGCTCGTGTAGAAGCGTCCTACGGTTACCAGTATTTTGAGTCTTATTTTGTAATATTTTTGCAGTATATTTTGATCTGTGGTTTGATTCAGTGGGGCTTTTCTGTATTAGAAAAATGCTATGTGAAAAAAGAAAAGAGAGCGAAAGCATCTAGCGCGCGTTTTGTATAGGAGGACAGGATGTTACAAGTAGAACATATCGCAAAAACATTTGGAGAGAGGCAGGTATTGGAGGATGTTAATCTCCAGGTCAACCAAGGGGATGTCGTTGTTATTTTAGGACCATCAGGTTCGGGGAAAACGACCTTTCTCCGTTGTCTCAACCACTTAGAAAAAGCTGACAGTGGCCGTTTGACCTTGGCAGGAAAAACCTATGACTTATCCAAATTAAGCAAGAAAGATATTCTAGAAATTCGCCAAAAAACAGCCTTTGTTTTCCAGCACTACAATCTTTTTGCAAATAAAACTGCTCTGGAAAATATTCTAGAAGGTCTAATCGTAGCTCGTAAAGTTTCCAAGGAAGAAGCGCTCAAACGTGCAGAATCTGCCTTAGAAAAAGTTGGTTTACTGGCCTATAAGGACTACTACCCTTCTCAGCTATCTGGAGGGCAACAACAACGAATAGGAATTGCGCGTGCCATTGCCGTCAAGCCCGAGGTCATTTTGCTAGATGAACCAACATCAGCACTAGACCCTGAGTTGGTTGGAGATGTTTTGGATGTTCTGAAACAGTTGGCGGGAGAAGGTGTGACCATGGTGGTCGTCACGCATGAGATGGGATTTGCTAGAGATGTCGCTAACCATGTTATTTTTATGGATGGAGGCCGTATCGTAGAGGAGAACAATCCCCACGATTTCTTTAGTCGTCCACAAGAAGAACGAACCAAACAGTTCCTGGCTCGTATCTTATCAGATGCTAGCTATAGTGTAGAATATATGATTTGATAGATAAGTGTATCATAAAAACAACACCCCATGACTAGAAGATTCTTCTGACCATGGGGTGTTTTCTCTATAGGAGGGCTAGGTTGTACTCTTCGAAAATCTTTTTAAACTACGTCAGCTTCGCCTTGTCGTACTCGAGTAAAGCCTGCGATTAGCTTCTTAGTTTACTCTTTGATTTTCATTGAGTGTTATTTCTTTTTCTTGTTTTTTATCAACCATCCAAGTCCGAGAAGGGCAAGGATACTGAATCCAGCAAGGGCAAGGAGGGATTTGCTCTCAGTTCCTGTGTTTGGAAGGAGGTTCTGAGAGTGAGCCTCTGCAGCGGTTTCTTGAGTTTCAGGATTGGCTGCTAGGTTTTGAGTTTGGCCTTGTTCTTGTTCGACTTCCAAGCTAGAAAGGTCAAATTCTGGTTTTTCTTCCACAGCTGGAGCGACAATGGCACCACCTTGAGACAAGCGGAGAACGACAGCAGTGAGAGCGTTCAATTTCAAGCCTTTTTCAGTCCATTCGAGACCTTGAGGGTTAGCAATTCCTACTGGTCCGGCTTGATTTTCATCTGCGAGGACTTCAGCCTTTCTCAAGTGAGCAAAAGCAGTTCCCAAGTTGAATTCGCGAGCCTTATCATCCGCATTGACAAAGACAGCGTAGATATCTCCATTTGGAGCGGTGATTTGGTAGCCAATGACCACGTCTTCCTTTTCAACACCATTTTGGCCTGGGACAGTAATGAGTCGGACGCGCTCCTTGATATCTTGCAGACTCTTAAGTCGGAAAGCGTCTGTAGATTGACGAAGAGCGATCAAACCTTTCATGTAGTCACGGCTCTTGACATTTTCAGGGAAGGCTTTACCATCTGTTGCTTTGGTCCAATCAAACTTGTTGACAGCATCACTTGAGTCGTAAGAGTCATGGATAAAGTAAGGATAGACAAATGGCTTGCCGTCCCTGTCACGCAACAAGTGTGACTTGTTTGGAACCTTATCTTCAGGAACAGGAGTCTTATAGGCTGGGTCAAGGAATTGTTTGGTACGTCCATATTCCTGCCCAGAGTGGATAAACGGAGTTCCTTGAGCAGTCAAGACCATGAGGTTTCCAAGTCGCAAACGACGATGGATCTCAGCGTAGTTTTCAGCCTTGCTTGGGTCTTTTTTGATAGACTGAGCAATGATATCAAAGAGGGTCAAGTTATCATGGGCTGCAATATACTGGATAACATCTCCAGGACTGTCTGCTTCAAAGTTAGTTGGTTGAGCAATGAGATTTTTAAAGATGGTATTGATATCGCGTTTTCCACCTGTGATAAAGGCAGGTTGGCCTTCGTTTGGATAACCGGACTTGAGGTTGTTGCGGATGTCGTCTGAAAAGACAGCGACAGTATCGGTATGTTTCATCCAATCTTGGTCAGCAGCTCTAGTAGGCGTATTTTCATCACCAGTATAGGTTCTCCAACCTTCACCAAGCATGATGAGATTTGGATTAAGGGCTCGTGCAGCCTTGTAAGCTTCTTCGATTGAAGCCGCATCGTGGTCACCCATCATATCAAAGCGGAAACCATCTACTTTGTAAGTTTCAACCAGATACTTGATGGAGTCTACCAAGACACGTTTAGACATGTAGTGGGTAGTTCCCAAACGACCGCCTCCGAAGCTAGTACGTGGAGTTCCGTCTGCATCCATAAAGTGATAGTAATTTGGCTCAATATCTTCAAAAATATCAACATTTGCAGTATGGTTGTAGACCACATCCAAGATAGCCCCCATGCCACGTTTGTGGATTTCGTTGATGAGGTTTTTGAATTCTGCGATACGTTTTTCTGGATCCTTAGGATCGCTTGAGTACATACCAGTCAAGGAGAAGTAGTTTTGAGGGTCATATCCCCAGTTGTAGTTGCTGTTGCTTGAAGCATAGGCAGACAAGCGTTCATGGTTTTTCAATTCATTGACAAAGTAGTAAGACAAGACTGGAAGGAGCTGGATGTGGGTCACACCCAAGTCTTTGAGATAGTCTAATTTTTCGATAAAGGCTTCGAAGGTACCGAATGGTTTGGTCAAGTCTTTTGCGATGGCAGGATCCGAAGTGAAGTCACGCACATGAGCTTCATAGATAACGGCATCTTCACGTGATTTGAAGTTACGAATCTTTCCATAGGTCAAGTCTTGCGGACCTAACTTCGCTGGATCGACAAAGGCAGCTTTAGCGACCTTATGAGCGGCATCTGTTTTTGCTAGGTCACTGTTCCAAGTCGCTAATGATTTGGCATAAGGGTCAAGAACGAGGACAGTTTTACCTTGGCGCTCGATTTGGTAGTGGTAGTAGTAGCCAGTGTAGTTGCTGATACCGAGACCAGAGTTTGCATCCAGAGTTTGTTTCCAGGTTCCTTTTTCTCCTTTTTCAAGGGGGACAGTTCCAACTACCTTTTCAGGGTCTTTCTTGTCATAGACAACAACGGAAACCTTATCAGCACTTGGAGACCAGAGGGTGAGGTCAACACGCTTGCCATCTTCTTTCAGAGTTGCGCCGAGTGGCCCATCGTAACTGTAGGACTCATCCTTGAGGCGCCAGCTTGAACGTGTGGTAAAGCGGTCTGAATTGTAGCTGACAGTGTAAGGGTGTTGAGTGTCAGAGAAGTCGCCGATGTAGGTCACTTTTTTACCTGCCTCATCCACTTCCACGTCTGTGATAGCTACTTTATTCCCTTGGTAATCAGTGATGCTGGAGTGTTTGAGGATATCGTCTTTCTTAGCTCCAACGAGGGTAGAAAAACTGCTTTCGATACGAGATTTAGCCACGTGTTGGGCACCAGTCATACGGATATCGTGAACGTAGTAGGGGTTGGTGTAGATGGTTTCGTCATCATCTTTGAGGAAAATCTGACTGTGATTTTTTAGATCAGTGAATTTATAATCTTCTTTTCTGATTTTCACATCATCGCCTTTCTTGCTTTCGTCTAGTAATAAAAATCCAAATTCTCTTGCAGCTTCATTGAGTGGGATATCAATGTAGCGTCCATATTTTCCAGTTGCGGTAAAGTCAGTACCGTCAGGCCATTCTCCACTGCTTGGGTTTTTGACATCGCCCCAATACCAGAGAGATTTTTTGTCATAGTTTCCATCGGTGCGGTAGTAGTTGACACGGATAGTTCCTGCTGGTTGAGGGCGGTAGTTGTATACCTTGTAGTTTTCATCTAGCCAGGCCTCATTCATTTTTGGAGAGAGGCGCTCTACAGAACGGTCTCCCGTCAGGTTATCCCCCTTGGTATTGTTGATGAGGAAGCTGACTTTCTTGGCTTGCTCATTTTTGAGTTTGACATCTAGATAATAGCCGTAGTCATCTTGCTTGGCATCCTTGAAGGACTTGGCTCCATTGGGCCAGTTTTCAGACGGTTTTTCAACATCGTCCCAAGTCCAAAGACCTTGAGAATCTTTGTTCTCTTCAGGGAGTTTTTTTACATGGATACGGAAGTGGTTGTCTGCGATGGGTTCTTCAGAGGATGTGTCAGCTTGTGGTTTTTGTTCTGAAGTTGGCGTTGCAGTGCTGTTATCTACTTTCTCTTCCTTGCTGTTAGCCTGGCTTGTAGTAGCATCTTCTGTTTTAGGTGTTTCTAGTGCTGTAGTAGTTTCCACAGCTGGAGCTTCTTTTTTAGAATCAAGGGAAGCGTTTGCATTCTTTTGTTCAGAAATAGGCGTTTCCTTTTGAGTTTGACTCGTTTCAGTCTCAGTAGGGGCCTTGGTCACAGCGCTGGTATTTTTCTGAGTTTGAGGAAGGTTTTCATTGGCCGAAATAGTTGGCATTGCAGCAGAAAGCAGGACAATGCTGGCACCAATGAGGACAGAACCAGTTCCGTTCTTCAAGGAACGGATACCATAAATCATTTTTTTCTCAGTTTGAGATGGGATCTTTTTCATCACAATTCTCCTTGTGTAGTT
The DNA here is from genome assembly GCA_963519935.1 of uncultured Streptococcus sp. Classification (GTDB taxonomy): domain Bacteria; phylum Bacillota; class Bacilli; order Lactobacillales; family Streptococcaceae; genus Streptococcus. Next base: position 2,728 of record CAUQPD010000018.1, on the reverse strand, counting down.
GTTCCCTATCAGTATAGCACGAGGTAAACATTAGTGCAAGCGTTTTCCTAATTTTTGAGAGAAAATATAATGCTTCATTCTCTTGAAATTTTAAAATAATATATAGGAAAAGATTGTTAAAAAATAGTAAAAAAACCTTGAAAAATCTAGCTAAATAAGGTATAATATGAATAATCATTTGTCGTAGGTTTTGTCTGAAATATTGTCCAGACAAGGCTCACAGCAGTTAAATCTTCTGGAAAAGTCAGATTTAGCTGCTCTTTTTGTGCTTTTTTTCAGGTTTTTGAGTGCTTGTAACAAAAATTTAAAGATTCTGAAAATTCATCAAAGGGACACGGTGATAGGGGTTTTAAAAACCATATGACGATTAGAAAAGCCTGATTGACAAGGCTTGGAATTTATTTACAAAGGAGAATCATCTTGGCAGGACATGACGTTCAATACGGGAAACATCGTACCCGTCGTAGTTTTTCAAGAATCAAAGAAGTTCTTGACTTACCAAATTTGATTGAAATTCAAACTGATTCATTCAAAGCTTTCCTAGACCACGGTCTTAAGGAAGTATTTGAAGATGTATTGCCAATTTCAAACTTCACAGACACAATGGAGTTGGAATTTGTTGGCTATGAAATCAAGGAACCAAAATACACGCTCGAAGAAGCTCGTATCCACGATGCTAGCTACTCAGCACCAATTTTTGTAACCTTCCGCTTGATCAATAAAGAAACAGGCGAAATCAAGACCCAAGAAGTCTTCTTTGGAGATTTCCCAATCATGACTGAAATGGGTACTTTCATCATCAATGGTGGTGAACGTATTATCGTTTCTCAGTTGGTTCGCTCACCAGGTGTTTACTTTAATGACAAAGTAGACAAGAACGGTAAAGTGGGTTACGGTTCTACTGTTATCCCTAACCGTGGAGCTTGGTTGGAACTTGAAAGCGACTCAAAAGACATCGCTTATACTCGTATCGACCGTACTCGTAAGATTCCATTTACGACCTTGGTTCGTGCGCTTGGTTTCTCAGGTGATGATGAAATCTTTGATATCTTTGGTGATAGCGAATTGGTTCGCAATACTGTTGAAAAAGATATCCACAAGAATCCAATGGACTCTCGTACAGACGAAGCCTTGAAAGAAATTTACGAACGCCTTCGTCCAGGTGAGCCTAAGACTGCTGAAAGCTCACGTAGCTTGCTTGTAGCTCGTTTCTTTGATCCACGTCGCTACGATTTGGCAGCAGTTGGTCGTTACAAGATCAATAAAAAACTCAACGTTAAAACACGCTTGCTCAACCAAACTATTGCTGAGCCATTGGTAGATCCTGAAACGGGTGAAATCTTGGTAGAAGCTGGTACCGTTATGACTCGTAGCGTGATTGAAAGCATCGAGAACCACTTGGATGGCGACTTGAACAAGATTGTTTATATTCCAAACGATGCAGCTGTTCTGACAGAACCGGTTGTCCTTCAAAAATTCAAGGTTGTTGCCCCAACGGACCCAGACCGTGTTGTAACTATCATCGGAAATGCCAATCCTGATGACAAGGTTCATGTTGTAACTCCTGCGGATATCCTTGCAGAGATGAGCTACTTCCTCAACTTGGCGGAAGGTATCGGACGTGTGGATGATATCGACCACCTTGGGAACCGTCGTATCCGTGCAGTTGGTGAATTGCTTGCTAACCAAGTACGTCTTGGACTTTCTCGTATGGAACGTAATGTCCGTGAACGTATGTCTGTTCAGGACAATGAAGTCTTGACACCACAACAAATCATCAATATCCGTCCTGTAACAGCTGCGGTTAAAGAATTCTTTGGTTCATCACAGTTGTCACAGTTCATGGACCAACACAACCCGCTTTCTGAGTTGTCTCACAAACGCCGTTTGTCAGCCTTAGGACCTGGTGGTTTGACTCGTGACCGTGCTGGATATGAAGTACGTGACGTGCACTACACTCACTATGGTCGTATGTGTCCAATCGAGACACCTGAAGGACCTAACATCGGTTTGATCAATAACTTGTCATCTTACGGACACTTGAACAAGTATGGTTTTGTTCAAACACCATACCGTAAGGTTGACCGTGAAACAGGTGTTGTTACAAACGAAATCGTTTGGTTGACAGCCGATGAAGAAGATGAATTTACTGTAGCACAGGCTAACTCTCGTCTGAATGAAGATGGAACATTTGCTGAGAAAGTTGTCATGGGACGTCACCAAGGGGTCAACCAAGAGTATCCAGCTAATGTTGTTGACTACATGGACGTATCACCAAAACAGGTAGTTGCCGTTGCGACAGCATGTATTCCTTTCTTGGAAAACGATGACTCCAACCGTGCCCTCATGGGTGCCAACATGCAACGTCAGGCTGTGCCTTTGATTGATCCAAAAGCACCTTACGTTGGTACTGGTATGGAATACCAAGCAGCTCATGACTCTGGTGCTGCTGTTATTGCTCAGTATGATGGTAAAGTTACATACGCAGATGCTGACAAGGTAGAAGTTCGTCGTGAAGATGGTTCATTGGACGTTTACCACATCCAAAAATTCCGTCGTTCAAACTCAGGTACTGCTTACAACCAACGCACTCTCGTTAAAGTTGGCGATGTCGTTGAAAAAGGCGACTTTATCGCTGACGGACCTTCTATGGAAAAAGGGGAAATGGCGCTTGGACAAAACCCAATCGTTGCCTACATGACATGGGAAGGTTACAACTTCGAGGATG
>CAUQPD010000017.1:0-26649 GCA_963519935.1 uncultured Streptococcus sp. | reverse complement strand
GATATGATTTGAATTCTTCTACAAATTCGTCATATACTTCTTTATCAATGATAACGGCTTGTTCTGATGCACAGACCATCCCATTATCAAATGATTTAGACATAACGATGTCATGAGCAGCTTGACGAAGGTCAGCAGATTTTTCTACATAGGCAGGAACGTTTCCGGCACCTACCCCAAGAGCTGGTTTTCCACATGAGTATGCAGCTTTAACCATGGCATTACCACCAGTTGCAAGGATAGTTGCAACACCTTCGTGGTTCATAAGCGCTCCAGTTGCTTCCATAGATGGTTCTGTAATCCATTGAACACAGTTTTCAGGTGCTCCAGCCGCAATAGCTGCATCACGAACGATTTGTGCTGCGTGAGCTGATGATTCTTGAGCAGATGGGTGGAAGGCAAAAACGATTGGGTTACGTGTTTTCAAAGCAATCAAGGATTTGAAAATCGCTGTTGAAGTTGGGTTTGTTGTCGGAGTGACACCACAGATTACACCGACAGGCTCCGCAATCTTTGTCAAACCTGTAATTGGATCATCTTCGATAACTCCAACTGTTTTAACTCCACGCATATTGTTCACTACGTGCTCACAGGCAAATAGATTCTTTGTTGCCTTGTCTTCAAATACTCCACGACCAGTTTCTTCAACTGCATGTTGTGCAAGGATACCGTGCGCGTCAAGTGCTGCAACCGAAGCTTTTGCCACGATGTAGTCAACTTGCTCTTGGTTCAACTTGCGCATTTCATCAAGCGCAACCAAGGCTTTTTTCACGAGACCATCGACATGCTTTTCAGCAGCAAGTTGTTTTTCCTCTGGTGTTACTGTTTTTTTATCAGCCATATTATCCTCCATAGCCTTTAAGGATGTTATCCTTTGTTAAATTTTTCACAAGTTTATTATAACTCTTTTTTTATGCTTTGTAAACAGTTTCATAAGTATTTCACAAAGAATTTTTCTGAGATTGTGATTTTTTTCTCAATATAGCTATGCAATAGAGTTTTGGCCGGATGATTGTGAAATTATGGAGAAATTTTTTTTATTTCACAAAGCTTTTCTAGTTGATAGTTAGTTATCAAATCCAAACAAAGAAAGCGCTTTCTTGCTGGTTTTAAAAAATAGTCTCCTAACTTGGAGACTACTGTTTTTGCTGAAAAACGCCTTGTTTAAAGGTCCCTTCATAAACAACTTCTTGCTCTGTCGTCAACTTCCCTTGACCTTCAGCCTGGCCATTTACAAAATCACCTTCGTATTTCCAGCCAGCTTTTGATTGGAAAGTCCCTTTTCCATTAAAGGCTCCATTATTGAAATCACCTGTATATTGGTCTCCATTTTCAAAGGTCAAGGTTCCTTGACCATTCATTTTCCCTCGTACCAAGGTGCCATCATAAACAAGAGCTCCACCATCAAGTGTCAGGACACTCTTTTTAGGTGTATTTAGCAGAAATACCGAAAGAGCACAGAGTACCATTACAACTACTGCAGTGAGCTCTAACCTAGGACGAGTTAGGTAAACTCTACACTTCTCATAAAATTGTTTAAGCTTTTCCATTGTCACTCTCATTTTCTAATCGATCTAGCCAGCTTTGACATCCACTTGTGATACGAGCATAGGTTTCCTCAAAATCTCCTGTATACCAAGGATCTGGGACACTTTCAACCGTAAAAGAGTAGATCTTGTACTGTAGTTCCTGAGGGCACATTTGACGTAGATCTGAAACGTTTGAAGCATCCATACCGATAATGTAATCAAACGATTCAAAGTCTTCTCTGCCAATCTGAAGCGATGTTTTGTCTTTATCATACGGGATCTGATATTGCTGGAAAATCCCTTGCGTTCCCTTATGAATCGGATTGCCATGTTCCCATGATGACGTTGCCCGGCTTTCGACGTGGTAATCGCTCGTCATGGATTTCATCACAAACTCTGCCATGGGGCTACGACAGATATTTCCTAAGCAAACAAATACTATTTTTTTCATCCCTTTTCCTCTCATCTCATAGAAAAACGGGAGTGACAGATCCCGTTTTATTCTTCGATTGCTCCGCTTTCGTCAACAACTGTTCCTTCTGGTGTCACAGCCTCTTTGAGTGGCAAAACGGTCTTGATAGCAGCCAATTCAAAAGTCAAATAAACGCCATCTACATCCAGTACGATTGTACCTTTCTCAGTATCTACTTCATCCACTGTTCCGTAAAGTCCACCAATTGTAATGACTTCATAGCCTTTTTGAAGCTTGTTCAAGCTTTCCATACGCTTTTGTGCTTGTTTCTTTTGAGAACGTTGCATAAAGAACATCAAGGCAAACATACCTACAAGCATGATTAAGAAAGTAATATTTGGATTCATTGTTTTCTCCTTTGTGTTTTACATAGGACTACTATATCAAATTTCAGCTACTTTTACAAGATTGTGCCTTGTTTTTATGGTTATAAAAAATCAGAGTTTTCACTCTGATTTTTGTGATTATTTCAAGTTTTGAACGACTTTGACTAGATTTTCAACTGTAAATCCGTACTCTGCCAATACTTTTGGTGCTGGAGCAGATGCTCCGAAGGTATCAATACCGAGAACGGCACCATCAAGACCAACATATTTGTACCAGTTTTGAGTTGCTCCCATTTCGACTGCAACACGACGACGAACTGCATTTGGAAGGATTTCTTCCTTGTATGCTGCATCTTGTGCGTCAAAGACATCTGTTGATGGCATGCTGACTACACGGACTTTTGCGCCTTGGCTAGCCAATTCTTTGGCAGCTGCGACCGCCAAATTCACCTCTGAACCTGTCGCAATCAAGATCGTATCAAAGTCTGCTGCATTTTCATAGACAACATAGGCACCTTTCGCAACTTTGTCAAAGTCTGTTCCCTCTTCGACAGTCAAGTTTTGACGTGTCAAGACAAGGGCAGTTGGTGTTTTTTCGCTTGTCACGGCAAGGTACCAAGCTGCTTGAGTTTCACGAGCATCTGCTGGGCGGAAAACATTCAGATTTGGCATAGCACGGAGACCTGCTAGGTGTTCAACTGGTTCGTGAGTTGGACCATCTTCACCAACCGCGATTGAATCGTGGGTAAAGACATAAGTCACAGGAAGTCCTTGCAAGGCTGACAAGCGGACAGCTGCTTTCACATAGTCAGAGAAGACGAAGAAAGTACCACCGTATACACGAAGTCCACCGTGAAGGGCCATCCCGTTCAAGATTGTTCCCATTGCAAATTCACGAACACCAAACTGAATGTTACGGTTCAAGCGATTAGCATCGTCTTGAAGTCCGTCAGTCTTGATATAAGTCATGTTTGAGTGAGCAAGGTCAGCTGATCCACCTAGGAAGGTTGGTAACTTAGCTGCCACAACGTTCAAAGCATCCTGACTCGAATTACGAGTTGCTTGAGAGAAGCCATTTTCTAAGGCTGGGAAGTCTGCTGGAGTCACTTCAACTGGATCACGGCCGTCGATAATGGCTTCTACTTCTGCAGCCAGTTCTGGATGCGCTTCTTTATAGTCAGCGACTAATTTAGTCCAAGCTTGATAAGCTGATGCACCACGGTCTGCAACATTTTCCTTGAAATCAGCATAAACTTGATCTGGGATTTCAAATGGTTCATAGTCCCAACCGAGCGCTTGGCGAGTAGCCGCAGTTTCATCTGCTCCAAGAGGAGCACCGTGTACCGCATTAGTTCCTTGTTTGTTTGGAGAACCGTATCCAATAACAGTCTTCACTTCAATCAAAGATGGTTTTCCTGAAGCTTTAGCTGTTTCGATAGCAGCATGGATTGCTTCCAAGTCTGTTCCATCTTCAACCAAGGCTGTATGCCAACCGTAGGCATTGTAGCGCTCACGAACACTTTCTGTAAAGGAATCCTTTGTCTCACCATCCAAGTTGATGTCATTTGAATCATAAAGAACCACCAACTTATCAAGTTTTTGCAAGCCTGCGTATGAAGCTGCCTCACTTGAGACACCTTCCATCAAGTCTCCATCTCCACAGATCACATAAGTATAGTGGTCAAAGATATTATAGCCTTCGCGGTTATACTTTGCTGCAAGGAAACGTTCTGCTTGGGCAAAACCAGTAGCAGTAGAAATCCCTTGTCCTAGAGGACCAGTTGTAGCGTCAACCCCTGCTGTATGCCCAAATTCTGGGTGACCTGGCGTTTTGGAACCCCATTGGCGGAAGTTCTTGACTTCATCCATGCTAACATCTTTAAAACCAGAAAGGTGAAGAAGGGCATAAAGAAGCATAGAGCCGTGTCCTGCTGAAAGAATAAAGCGATCGCGGTTAATCCAGTTTGGTTGAGCTGGATTGATACGAAGTTGCTTTGTAAAGAGGCTATAGGCCATAGGAGCAGCCCCCATAACCACCCCTGGGTGACCTGAGTTTGCTTTGTTGATGGCGTCAATACCTAGAAAACGAATTGCATTAACAGATAGATTTGACATAGAATTTCCTTTCTCTTTGAGGTGATTAATGAATCACACATCCTATTTTACTATTATATGAAAAAATGCATAGAATAGCAATAAAACAATTTGCGTTCATCTAGCACATTTGATTTATCTATTCCCTCGTCACTTCATAGTAAGGGAGCAAACGCGTATAAGCATCTTCTAGCTCCTCCAATATCGCTTCTACTGACTGATTTTCAATGAAGGAAACATCTGACTTGACTAAGACTTTTCGGGCTTCCTGACTTTTCACCTTCTCGCGTAAAGTGCGACGGTTCTCCTCAGTAGCCTCCACCTTATGACTTTCCCCATTTGAGTAGACTAGATAATAAATTCCTTCTACTGGTGGAATATCTAAAATCTTTGCTTGTTTGCTCAGGGTCTGCTCATCCTTCTTGCGCTCGATAAAACTGACTTCTAAGGAAATCCCAAAATCTGAGGGTTCCCCATACAAACGCAGCGCCAACATAGGTTCTGTCACTTGTCCGTCTCTCTGTAGATAGGCCCAGAAATGCGGCCGCAAGCGTTGCGCTTGGTTCATCCACTGACTAGTCTGTTGCAGTTGCCATTCTGGATGATTAGCTTGAAAGGTATTGGCAAGTTCTGTAAAAGACTTCCGAGCCTCTTGACCTTTTTGCCGCAAATCCAACATCTTTTCTCTTTCATCGCCAGCTTTATCAGGATTACGGTACTGAACTCCTGCAAATGATAGGTATTCTCTAACTGCTTTCAGCATATCTGAATCTTTCCTTTCCTAGCAAAAAATCAGGATGAACCTGATTTTGCTTTGCTTATTCTGCATCTACGACAACATAGCGATTTGGCTCGTCACCTTCAGAGTAACTCGTCACGCCATCCATGCGTGAAATAATGCGATGGATAATCTTGCGTTCGCTATTTGACATTGGATCAGTTTGTTGGCTACGTCCTTCTTCTAAAACGCGAGTCGCCAATTTTTGAGCGTAGGTTTGCAAGACTTCTGCACGGTGTTCAACGTAATCATTGACATTGATTGTGATGTAGAAGGTTCTTGAATAGCGATTGTAAAGGTAATTTTGCGCTAACAGCTGAAGAGCTTTCAAGACTTTTCCGTGGTAGCCGATAATACGACCTGGTTCATTAGTGTCAATTTGAAGATTGATAGTGCGGCGATTGTAGTCGCTTGAAATCGTCCCTTCAACATCCATATCATCTACAATGGTTTGAACGTAGCTAGCTACCTCAGTTGCCACTTGTTCGATGTCATAACTTGGTTCTACTTTCAAGCCTAAATCTTCCAAAGATTGGCTTGTTGCTTCCTGCGTTTCAGTTTCTTTTTCTGGAGCAGATTCCACTTCCTCGGCAGTATCCTCTGGTTCCAAATCATTTAAAATTGAAATATGACCTGTTTCTTCCAAAATCGTGCTGGCATGTTTTTCATTTTTCAGGATTTCAGCCTTGACCTCTTCAGAAACACCTTGACCTTCTTCTTCAATCTTCTTAATCGCTTCAACTACATGCCCCAAATCAACAGTTGCTTCACTTACTGTTTTCACGGGTTCATTTTTTTCATTGACTTCTTTTGGAACCCCTTTAATGGCCTGCTGATTGGCTTTGATCACTGTCGTTTCACTAATAGCTTCGATATCAACTTGAGCTGGCTTCTTACCAAACAAGCCTAAGAATCCTTTTTTCTCTTTTGAAACGACCTTGATGTGGGCCTTCATTCTTGGAATGTCTAATTCTTTCAATCCTTTTTGGATTGCTTCTTCAACCGTTGAACCTGTAAATAATACCATTACCAGATTCCTCCTTATTTTTTCTTTTTCTGTGCTTTTTTCAAAGCTCTTCTCTTCTTGCCTTCTAAATCTTTTTCTGCTTGCGCCACTGCTTCTCTTTCAGCAATAATCTTGAAAGGATTGTTCAAGAAATAGGTTTGCAGAACTTGGTAAGCATTGGATACGGCCCAGTACAAGGCTACACCACTTGGAGCGGAGATGGCAAAAACAAAGATCAATACAGGCATACCATACATCATCCCTGTCGTAGCTCCACTTTTTTCGGACAAAGCTTTATTCGATAACCAGCTACTCAAGAAGGTAAAGACTGCCGCCAAAATCGGAAGGACAAAACTTGTATCTACTCCTCCCAAATTAATCCATAAAAAGTGACCTGTTTTCAAAAAGTCTACTCGACTCAAGGCTTGAAAAAGTGCCAAGAGAACCGGCATTTGTATTAAAATCGGCCAGAGAGAGGATGAATGTTTGATCCCTAACTCTTTATAAACCTTACGCATCTCCTGGTCTAGCTTGGTTCTACTTTCCATATCACGACCTGGGTATTGCTCTCGCAAAGCCTTGATGCGTGGTTGAGCCTCTTGCATTTTTCTAGAGGCAACCATCTGTGTCTGAAAGACCGGTAATAGAATCGTCCGGATCAAAATCGTGAAGAGGATAATCCCCACTCCGATACTAATGTCAAAGGACAAAAAGCGGATAATTTCAGCAAAAAAATAGACGAATTTGCTCCAAAAGTCTGTCGAATCTGCTGTTATATCGCTAGCTGTACCATTTGTTGCACAGGCTGTCATGATAAACAAGGACAAGCCCAACAAACTAGTCAACTGTAGTTTCTTTTTCACTCCCATTTCCTTCCTGGTAAATCTTTGATAACTTTAATACGTGGAGTAGGTTTTTCTCCATCTCTGCATATTCCAAGGTTTCCACCCCTTTTCGGGCAATCACGACAAAATCAACATGCTCTACTAAACTCCCTTTTACACTTTGTAGAATGTGCCGGATTCGTCTCTTGATCTGATTTCTGGTAACTGCATTCCCCAGCTTTTTGCTGACGGACAGTCCTACTCGAAAATGGTTTTGCTGGTTTTCCAATTGGTAGACAACAAATTTTCGATTGGCAAAACTTGTTCCGTCCTTGAAAATCGCCTTAAAATCTTTCTCTCTTTTTACACGAAAGTTTTTCTTCAAAACTCAACTCCATCTATTAAATTACTACTATTATACCATATTTTTTGAAAAAGCCAATAACAGCAAGGTTTTAGACATTTTCCACATAAAAAAGCTGGAAAATCTCTTTCCCAACTTCTTTTTAAAATCAAATTTTACGTGTATTTACTTATTTTTTCAAGCGCTCAACATCGCGTGCAATCACCAATTCTTCATCTGTTGGAATAACCAAGACACGGATTTTCGCTGCGTCAGTTGAGATGTCTCCCGTTACGCCAAAGACGTTCTTTTCTGGATCCACATCACAACCAAACCAAGAGATACCTGAAATGACATCCTCACGAACCAAAGCTGCATTTTCACCGATACCTGCTGTGAAGATAATCGCATCTGCTCCATTTAGGACTGCAAGGTACTGGCCGATATGTTTTTGGATACGATCAACATACATTTCATAAGCCAAAGTCGCATCATGGTCTCCTGCTTCCATAGCAGCAATCACATCACGCATATCACTTGACTGGCCAGAAACTCCCATGAGCCCTGATTCACGATTGAGAACGCGACTAATATCTTCAGGGGTATTGAAATCCTCTGTATATTGCATGAGATAAGGGATGATAGCAGGATCAATATCTCCTGTACGAGTTCCCATCATCACACCGCCGAGTGGTGTGAATCCCATAGAAGTATCCACAGACTTCCCACCCTTAACAGCTGTGATAGAAGCCCCGTTACCAATATGGCAGGTAATCAATTTCAAATCTTCTAGAGGACGGCCCAAAAGTTTCGCTGCTTCTCCTGCGACAAACTGGTGACTTGTCCCGTGGGCTCCGTATTTACGAACCTTGTTCTCAGTGTAATACTTAGTTGGTAGAGGATAGCGGTAAGCCTTCTCTGGCATGCTTGTGTGGAATGAGGTATCAAATACGACAACACTGGTAATATCTGGAAGCAATTCCTTAAATGCGCGAATTCCAGCTGCGTTAGCTGGATTGTGAAGAGGAGCTAAAAGTCCCAACTCTTCGACTTTCTCTAAAACATCGCCCTCAACGACCGTTGATTCCTTGAAGTATTCACCACCAGCTACAACGCGGTGCCCAACACCTGTAATCTCATCATAAGATTTGATGATATCGAAACGAATCAAATCATCCAATAAAATTTTAACGGCTTGTGTGTGATCTTCAATATCAAGAATTTGTTTTTCAGAACGGTCGTCAAATTTTACTGTTGAAATGGAATCTTTCAATCCAATACGTTCAATCAAGCCTTTAGCCAAAACTTTTTCCTCAGGCATTTGATAAAGTTGCCATTTCAAGCTTGAGCTTCCTGCATTGATTGCAATTGTTTTTGTCATAAGATGATACCTCTTTTTAAGCGTTTTCATCTATTATAACAAAATCTCTTTTATATTTCAGTACCTTTGCTCCAATTTTGAAAATTTTCTTTAAAGGTCAACAAAACTGACGGATCTTGCAAGCTAGTAAGAGGGTAAACAAAGGGTTCTATTTCCTTGTCTCTTTTCTTCTGTAAGACAAAAATACTTTTAGCTTGGCTTGCAGTTGAGAAAATATCCTCTGGCAGAGAGATGATAGCAGCCAGACTCACTTCGTCTTTGAGCCACGCTTTTAACAAATCACTTTGAGGACTGGTCAATAAATCACTCGGAGCTAGAAAAATAGCATAACCATCTGACTTAAGGTACTTGAGGCCTTGTTCCATCAGCAAATGGTGGGCATAGGTATGTTCTTGACTAGAAGCCACTTGATAGCGCGAAGCGATAGCATCGTCTGGGTAATAGCCAACAGGCAAGTCGCTGATGACCACGTCGCTTTCTTTAAGCATTTGCGGACGAACGGCGTCTCCTTGAACAAAACCAGCCTGCAAACCAATCACATCTGCCATACTGGCTGCCAGATCAATTAGCAAATCATCCACTTCGACTCCCAAGTAATCTACTTTTTTAGCAAGAGATGTCAAGAAAGTAGCACCTAAAATCCCCATACCAGAGCCTATTTCAAGGATACTAATTTCCTCTTGATCAAACAACTCTTCCACAATAAGTACCAAGAGGAGGGCAATGGCATCCGGCGTAAACTGGTGATTGGCCTGTAAAGGCTCCGTTTGTCCTGCCTTCATCAAGAGAAACTGGTAGGTCTTGAGCCACTCTTCCTTGCGAAGCGCTAAGCGCTTAAGGGCTTGATTGTTCTCCTTGACCTGCTCTAGCTCAGTCTCACCATCCAGGTAGATACTATTTTGCTCTACCAAGGCGTCATAAAAGTTGGTCGCCAAATCACTTTGGATGACTTGGACATTCTCTAATAAATACGTATAAGCTTGTTCTATTTTTTCAAAATCCATATTCCTATCTTATCAAATTTCCCTCCTTTTTTCCATTCCTATAGAAAAATCACTCCCTTACTAGGCGAGTGATTTTTGGGCTACTGTTAAAAAGAGCTCTGCGTAATTTCCTAGGAAAAGACCTTCGGCACTGTAAAGGATCTGACTGTCAATGCTCGAAAAACCAAACTGGGCTAGCTTGTTTTCCAGTTCAGCTAAATCAAAACCATGATGGTTGGTATCTGTCTTGACAAAATCAGCGATGAGAACTTGTCCATTCTCCCTAAGGTGATGGTGAAACATGGCAAGAGTCGCATCTAGATCAGGCATATGATGAAGAACCCGACTGACAACAATCAGGTCAAATTGCTGTTCCAAGGGATTTGCCAGTAAATCCTGCTCCAAAAACTGGATATTCTTGATGTCTTGTTGCTCTGCTTTCAAACGGGCTTGCTCCAGCATTTTCTCTGAAATGTCTACAAGGGTAACTGACTTGGCCTGCTTGGCTAGGGGCAAGGCTAATAGACCCGTCCCACCACCAAAGTCCAATATTTCCGTGTCTGATAGAAGAGCGATCTGTTTTTCAACTGCTTGACAAACCAAATTTGCAAGGAAGATATTTTTAGGGGAATCAAAGGTTTCTGCTTTGTGGTTAAAATCGTGTTTCATGCTTTTAGTTTAGCACAAAGAAGTTGAATTGACTAGGATTTGTCTTTCTTTTCAGGCTTTTCTTCTGATTTTTTCTTCCCTGCTTGATTGCTTGAATCAGTCGCTACCTCTTCCTTTTTAGCTGTTTTCTTTTCTTGGTTTTTCATCGGAGGAAAGAGAAATTCATAGTTGCCCTTATTCATACGAACACTTGTTGTAAAACCTGTTTTCGTATTTTGATACCTGACTTTTCCTAAGTTGAAGACTCGTTCCCCACTTTCTCGCTCAACCTTGTCTTTACTGCGCTTGGCCATGGCAAAAGCTGCCAGCTTTTCTTTGTTTAGGGCAAAGTCTTTGTGATGGGCTACTTGTCGATTCAAATAAAACTGCAACAACAGACTAAAGATAGCTGCCATGGTGACTGCATATAAAAGAACGCCTGCCTTAACTTTTTGCTTTTTCCACACGATAGATGAACTCCCTTTCTAAGCCTTTTTGAAATTGGAAACGAAAGCGAACCAATTGATTTTCCTCTGTAATTTGAGCTGATTTAAGTCCATAAACCATAGGTTGGTAGCCCCGTCCGCTGGTATCCGTTTTTCGAAAATCATCCGATTTAGACTTACCTATAGAGATATCCTTACCATCCTGTTTCATGTAGAGGCGATTACCTTCCACCTTTTCAAACTGCGAACGCTCTAACTCTGCCTCCAGTTGATCCACAAACAAGAGCCACTCCTTTTGCTCGCTTTGCTGCTGGTAACGAACTTCTGAAATGAGGAGCTGACTCATAGCTTGAAAAAGGAACAAGCCTCCGCTAATGACGATAAGGGCAATCAGAGATTCTAATAGAGTGAACGCTCTTACCTTACTGATCTTTAAGGTCGAGCAACTTCTCTGAACCATGGTAGACCTCCAATCCCTTTTCACTAGCAAATACCTGAACCTCCACTCCGTTTATGTTTACCTGATTTTGACCTGTCTGCAGAGCCATCTTCGCCACACGCAAGACTTCTTCCTTTTGCAAGATTTCTGCCTCTTCTTGTCTATTTTTCTGAATTTGTCCCAAAAGGAGGGTCGCAATGCTGGCAAAAATGGCTAGAGCAACTACTGCTTCTAGTAAGATCACTGCCTTAATTTTTTGTTTCCTTAGTGCGTTTAATTTTTCCATTTCCTAGATATAATTGATAGCGAATCGCTCCTTTACTGGTCTGAAATTCAACCTTAGCCAGGGACGAATTGCCCCCAGCTCGGTCAAATATAATGCTTTGTCCTGATGGTGCCTGAATCCCTTTAGGAACAATCAAGTTTTGACTGCCGTTACTGATCATCTGCCCATCTAAGTTTAGACTAGTCTTTTGCTGACTGGCTAGACTGCGTTTTTGCGTTTCCCGATAGAGTTCTTCAAACTCCATAAAGAAAATCTGCTCCTCCACCGCTGCAAAACTGGACTGAACTGAGCCGGACAAGCCCAAGGCAAGGATACTCACAAGTCCCAAAACAAGGAGACTTTCCAGCATAGTAAAGGCCTTAATCTGCAACAGTTTGACTTGTTTTTTGTTTTGCATGGTAGTCTTTATAAGCTTTGGCTTGCTCAGCTGTGATACGACCGTCCGCTTGTAATTTGCTGAGGCTGGCATCATCATTCTTGTCCAGACTATAGAGCTCTGCCTGGCTTTCTACGACCTTGACAACAGCAGCTTTTCCTTTATCATCTACGGCATCCTTTTGCTTGGTCAAATTGGGCACAAAGAGCAAGAGAAGAACACTGATGATAAGCAAAACCACCAACATTTCTACCAACGTGAAAGCTTTAACCTTGGCTTTTTTTAAATTTGTCATGAGTTTTTTCATTTTAAAAATTTACCTCCATATTTTGATACATGGGCATGAGCATTGCCGCATAAAGTAAAACGATAATCAGGGCCACAAAGATAAAAACCAGTGGCTGCACCAAATTCATGGTGCGGTTGACTCGGGTAAAAAAGGCTTCCCAAGTTTTTTCAGCATAGATTTCCAACTCACTCCCCAGCTTGGACTTGACTTCCCCATACTCGATGATGAGACTCAACTCCTTTTTAAAGAAAGGATAGGTCGCTATGGTTTGAGAAAATTCGCGGCCATTTTGCAGGGCTTGAGCCAAATCTTGACCGATTTCTTTAAAGAGCTGAGAACCCAGTTCCTGCATGATCTGAAAAATCTGCGTCAGCTCCATCCCCTGTGAAATCATATTGCCCCATTCACGCGCATAATAGGCCGTCAGATAGGTCTGGACAAAGATTCCTAGAAAGGGAACCCGTGCCAACATCGAGAAAACCCGCATCTTGGAACTTCTTTTGTAAAAAGTGAGGGCTAAAAGTAAAGATAGAGAGCAAACCAACACTAGCCCCAGAAAAATTTGTGGCAGATTGCCAATGATTTGGGTGGCAATATTGCTACTGTCCAGTTGGGGGAGCAAATAATTCCTGAGCCCCAACATGATTAGCAGGAGAAATCCCAGCAAAATCAAAGGATAGGTCGCTACTTCAATTAACTTCTTCTTGACCTTGGACAAATTATCCAGATATTCTTCTATCTTCCCCAAACTCAGGTGAAGATTCCCATGTACTTCAGCTAGAGATAATTGGGTCACAATAGCACTTGAAAACCCCAAGCTGTCCATCATCTCTGAAAAGGATTTCCCCTGAGACAAGCCTTGGTGCATCCGGGCCACATAGTCCTTTTCCAGCAGGGCACTTCTGCCCAAAAAAGAAATAATTTCCACCAAATGAAAGCCACTGGAAAAGAGGTTGTTAAACAGGGTGATGATTTTCTTCTGCTTAGCTGTAGCTAATTTTTTCCGTTTCAGCCTGAAGACTTGTGATATGTCCATCTTTAAGAAGCTGGTCAATCTGCGCATTCCAGCTAGTTGGCTGGTGTTCTTGAAAGTCTTTGTTTGCAAAGTCAACGATTCCTCCTCCCCCGATTAATCTCTGGTAGCAGACTCCTTGCAGAACAACTGCTAATTCTTCCTCCGTCACACCTAACTCCAGAAGGCGTTCATAAACACCTCGGATACTCTTGGCATGAATGGTTGAAAAGACTGTCGCCCCTGTCAAACTGGCTCTGACCACTGCACGCGCCGTCTCGCTATCCCGAATTTCACCGATAATCAAGAGGTCAGGACGATGCCGGAGAGACAGTTTGATGAGATTTTCATAGGTCAAACCAATCGCTTCATTCAACTGCAACTGGAGCATGTCTTCCTGCTTGATCTCGACAGGATCTTCAATGGACATGACCTGTTGCCCCATAAACAGAGACTTGGCTAATTCGTGCATCAGAGTCGTCTTGCCACTTCCGACTGGACCTGCAAAGAGATAGAGTCCCCGTTGCCTGTACTGCTCACCCAGTTCGTTCATATCCTGAAACCAGAAATGCAGGTCCTGCTCCTCATCGTGCAACAAACGAATGACCAAACTCTCATGTCCCCGATAATCTCCCACGGTAGACAAACGCAGAGAAGACACCTTCTCCCCATGCTGATAGTCGCAAGAGCCCAGTTGACTACGTCTCTTCTCTCCTACGTTCATACCCGCCACAAACTTAAAATGACTAATCACAGCAGCTAAAACATCAAACTCATAGGAGTCAACGAGACACCGCTCGTCTCCAATCCGTATGTGAAGCTCGTAGGACTTTTCCTTGGGAATGAAATAGATATCCTGAGCCTTCTTTTCTTTCGCAGTAGCAATAATTTTCTGTGCAATTTCTTGTACCATACCGCCCTCCTTATCTAACTATTCGCAAAAAAATAAAAAAAGCAACTTAAAAAGTTACTTTTTTATCTCCATTTCATGCGGCAAGAACGGTGTTTTTCTTGACCTGTTTGTTTTTCGTAGCCTGGACGTAGCTTTTCATCGGGGATGACTTGCTCATCCTGTAAAAGTGCCAAAGAATGGTACTGCTGCAAATACTCATCGCACTCATCACACCAGCGTTGGTCGGCAGGATCCCAAAAAATAGTCATCAAATCACTCCGACTTTTATAAAGAGGATTCTTCTTTTCCAGCTCAAACCAGCATGATTTATAATATTTTAGAGCATCATAATACTTGTCAAAAGATTGACTCATGATGACATCTTCTTCCCAACCTTCTATGAACCACCACGGTTCAAAATCCCCATACATTTCTATAACACGATACATTCTTACTACTTCCTTTGTATCGTATATTATATCTAATTTTTTATTACAAGAAAAGGATTTTGCTTGCCTTTCCCTTTAGGAAGACTTCTTCAACTAGCTTTTCAGCCTATCATAAAAATAGGAGTCCTTTATTGACCCCTATTTTTATCTTCTTAGGCTTGATAACGTTTCACACCATCTAGGTAGGTTGCTACCAATTCCAAATCTTTATCTAGTACGATAAAGTCAGCGTCGTAGCCTTCACGGATTTGACCACAGACATCATCGATGTGAACAGATTTTGCTGGGTTGAGACTGGCCATCATGACTGCTTCATGCGGATTCGCAATTCCCCATTCGACCACATTCTTCAAACCATCTTTGAGTTTGAGGATAGAACCTGCCAAATTGCCTGTCGATTTGAGGCGAGCAGTTCCATTAGCAACGACTACTGGGAATTCTCCCAACATGTAATCTCCATCTTCCAATCCACCCGCTGTCATACAGTCTGTGATAAGGGCGATATTTTCTGTTCCCTTTTGTTTGAGCAAAATGTCACAGGCCTTTGGATCTACGTGGTGACCATCACAAATCAATTCAGCGTAAGTATGTGGTAATTCATACATGGCTCCCACCATACCGAGCTCACGGTGAGTCAACCCACGCATCCCATTGTAGGCATGTACCCAAACGCTTGCTCCAGCATCGACTGCTTTTTTAGCTTCATCAAAAGTCGCATTGGAGTGTCCAAGAGCAACAGTCACTCCTTCCCCCGTAACTGTACGAACAAAGTCTTCTACACCTTCGCGTTCTGGCGCAAGGGCAATTTTATTGAGCAAACCATTGGCAGCTTTTTGCCAAGCACGAAACTCATCCATACGAGGGTCTTTCATGTAGGCAGGGTTTTGGGCTCCCTTGTATTTCTCTGTGAAATAAGGGCCTTCAAAATAGATCCCACGAATCTTGGCTCCACTTGCTTCCTGGTAACGAGCACCGATATTTTCAGTTACCGCAAGCAACTGCTCGTAAGAGGAAGTCAACGTCGTTGGCAAGAAGCTGGTAACACCCGTGCTAAGCAATCCTTCACTCATAGTATGAAGGGTCCCTTCGATGTTATTGTCCATGACATCGACACCACCAAATCCATGAATATGGGTATCCACAAGTCCTGGGGCAATGCTATAACCGGTATAGTCAATCACCTCAGCTCCTTCAGGAATCTGTTCTACATGTTTGCCAAACTTGCCATCCACAAGTTCCAAGTAACCGCCACGACGAACTCCGTGTGGGTAGAAAAACTGATCCGCTTTAATATAATTAGGCATAATGATAACCTCCTTGATAGATTGATTCTAGAATTTATTATGTCAATTACATTATAAACCTTTCTTTTTCATTTGTAAATGGTATAGACCTATTTTCTAGAGATATTTTAAAAGAGCTGGATTTCTCCAACTCTTTAATTTTATTTTGATTTTACAGGCAGTTCTTGAGCAGCCTTAACAGCAGCTGCAATCGTCTCTGCGTAAAGTTTAGCACCTTCTTCAATCATGTTGCTATCATTCCCAAAGTGGACTTGGTCGGTCCCAGCCCAGATTTCAGGGTGTTCCTTAGCAACCTTATTCCAGTCAGCGATGCTCACGTAAGGATTCTTTTCAGCTAATTCCCGTGCATAAGCCGCATACTGCTCCACTGATGTATAAGTGTCCTTACTCTTGTCTCCCTCATAAGGCGTCACCAGTATCAGATGGTGTCCTTTCGGTAGATTGTTCACAATGCTGTCCAAGTCATTCTTATAGCCTTCAGGATTATTGACTCCCGTTGCAATGACAACTGTTTTTAGCAGCGCCTTGTTCTGACTGTTATTGAGCATAATGTCATTGGCTTGCTTGGTCGTCCGACTAACTTGGGCATTGATATTTGCTTCAGGAAGTGTCTCTTGTAAGGCTGTATTGGCACGCAAGGCTACCGAATCTCCTATTAGGCTTGTTCCCTCAGAAATTCCTAGGCGACTCAGTTCAGCTTGTTCAGCAAGAGTCTTTGTTTGCCCTATATTGGTCTGGGCTTGTTTGAAACCATTGACCATCAAGTCTGTCTCAAAAGCTCCAACTTGGGGAGCCACAGCTATGATAATCAAGGTAATCAAGGTAAGAATGCCAGTAGCACCAGCACTAATTGGTTTAATATGAGGCAATCGACTAATCTTCCGTATTAAAGGATTGGATTTACCAGCAATTAATGGCTCAATAATATAGAAGGATAGGATAGCAAAGAAATAAGAAAAGATGATCGTCAGAATAACAGCAGGCAGATTACTCATCAACTGAGAAAAGATAATATAAAAAGGCCAGTGGAAGAGATAAACCGCATAACTGGTATCCGCTAAAAATGTAATGATCCGAGGTTCTTGTATCTCAGGCGTTTTCTCATGCAAGACACGCGCAGCAAAAATCATGGTCACGGCCGCTAAACTTGCTAGCAAGAAACCAAATAAGTAAGCGAACAGGTAGGTAAACTTGACAAAGAAGGTCAAGAGCATTAACACCAAGAGACCTGCAGCAAATACCAGTAGATTCTGACGAATATCCCACGTCCGGTCAAACTGCTTGACTAAATCGCTCGTCTGAAGAACCCCCACAACTGTCGCCAAAATACTTCCTAAAAAGAAGGGATAGACATGGGTCAAACTTGAAAAGTAGACAGATGAATAGGAACTAGCCATTAGACTACCAATAAACATGGAGAAAAAGCTAATGATAAAAGCTCCAGCAGAAAGAAGAAAGACCATCCCTCTCAATTGACTACTAGATTTTGAACGTTTCGATAAGAACCAAACCGCTAAGCCCCAAAGGATATAGTAGTGAACCTCAACAGCTAGACTCCAGTTGTGAACAAAGAGATGCGGAATGAACTGGGATTCATAACTGCCTCCTGTTAACATTTCGTAGAAGTTGGTCATAAAACCGAGAACTCCAGCTATCTGGCCACCAATTCCAGCAACATAGTCTTGACGAACCAAGAAAGTAAAAGGCATGGTCACCAAAACCATCAGCACCACAGGTGGCACGATGCGGTAAAACCGTCTCTTAAAAAAGCCCAGCAAATCAATCTGGCGTGCCTTCCCAAATTCTTCTAAAAGGAGGGAGGTGATCAAAAATCCTGAAAAAGTGAAAAAGACATCTACCCCAAAGAATCCTCCAGGAAAGATCGTTTGAAAGAAGTGGTACAAAAGCACCAAAAGTAAACCTGTAATCCTAATCAAGGAAAACCATTTAATACGCATACGAGTCTATTCTCCATTAAATTAGGAAGTAAAACACCACCTAATTTCCATTCCATTATACTCCCTATTCTATCAAAAAAATAGGAAAAATCCTAAGAGAAAACTTAGGATTTTGGCATTCAATTTTTACACTTTAGAAATTGCGCCCTGACTTGTTGTAGCCATATTTTTCCACAAAATACTCACGAAATTCCAAGAGATTGTCATCCATAATGGCTTGACGCACTTGCTTCATCAGATTGAGCAAGAAGTAGAGATTGTGGTAACTAGTCAAGCGGATACCAAAGGTTTCGTCAGCCTTGAGCAGATGACGAAGGTAGGCGCGTGTGTAGTTCTTACATGTATAGCAATCACACTCAGGATCCAGTGGCGTAAAATCTTCAGCGAATTGGGCATTCTTGACAACCAAACGACCTTGGCTGGTCATACAAGTTCCGTTACGAGCGATACGAGTCGGCAAGACACAGTCAAACATATCCACACCACGAATGACCCCATCGATCAAGCTGTCTGGCGCTCCCACACCCATCAAATAGCGAGGTTTGTTTTCAGGAAGAAGTTGAGTTGTGAAGTCCAAGACTGCATTCATTTCTTCGTGCGTTTCTCCTACTGCCAAACCACCGATAGAGTAGCCAGGGAAGTCCATGCTAACAAGGTCGTGAGCTGACTGACGGCGAAGGTCTTCAAATCCTGCCCCCTGTACAATTCCAAACAAACCTTGGTCATGTGGGCGACGGTGAGCCTTCAAACCACGCTCAGCCCAACGGCTAGTACGCTCGATTGATTTCTTAACGTAGTCATAAGGTTGGTAAAACTGAGGACATTCATCAAAAGACATCATGATGTCGGAGCCTAGATTGTTCTGAATAGAGATGGCTTTCTCTGGTGATAGGAACATCTTGGAGCCATTGA
Organism: uncultured Streptococcus sp.; assembly: GCA_963519935.1. Classification (GTDB taxonomy): domain Bacteria; phylum Bacillota; class Bacilli; order Lactobacillales; family Streptococcaceae; genus Streptococcus. The sequence goes on along the minus strand of CAUQPD010000017.1, from coordinate 7,902 downwards.
GATGGTTTTTAAAGGTTACTCCTTCTTCGGTGATATTTCGGCTATCTGCTAGGGAATAAACCTGGAAGCCACCACTATCTGTCAAAATTGGTTGGTCCCAGTTCATAAATTTGTGGAGACCACCTGCGCGTGCGATGAGTTCATCTCCAGGGCGAAGCCAGAGATGATAGGTATTAGAGAGGATAATCCCTGATCCCATCTCCTTCAACTCCTCTGGTGACTGGGTTTTTACAGTAGCTTGGGTCCCAACTGGCATAAACATAGGTGTCGGGAAGGTACCGTGCGGGGTGATGATTTCTCCCAGACGAGCTCCTGTATGTTTTTCTTTCTTAATCAAACGGTATTTGATTGGTGAATCTGACATTTTCTACCTCCGAAGCTGGGAAAGACAGTCCCAGTTCATACTTTGTGCCCAAAGGCATACTGTATGATTTTATCAAAAAAACTAGGAACTGTCACGAACTATGGTATAATGAGAGAATGAAATACCCAAAAATTGATTTAAAAACCATTCGTCTGCAGGCCAGACAATTTCAGGCTGAAAATCCCCGCCTCTTTCTCGTCTATCTCTTACCTAGCATACTGGTCATCTTATCAGGCTTTCTCAACCCTTTGGCTCGTCTCCAAGAAAGTGTTTTAGAGCAATCCTTTTTCAGCATGCTGGCACAAGTGCTCCAAGCCTATCTCTTCCCACTAGTGATTTCTTTTGTGAGCACGATTTTTCTAGCAGGTGCTGCCTTTGCGACACTCCGACTCCTCAAGGATCCTGATACAAAACTCTCAGTAAAATCAAGCCTGACCCTCTTTGCTGAAGAGCGCTTCTCGCAAACCTTCCTAACTCTGCTCCTCAAACGTTTCTACCTCTTTTTATGGAGCATTCCAAACTTAGTAGGCGTTTATTTTCTCTTTTATAGCAATCTCTTAGCTCGGAGATTTGTCGCCCTACATCCTGAATTTCCAAAATTAGACCTCTCATCAGTTGAAACAGAGCAATTCCTTATGACCTTTGGCCTCTACTTTTTCGCGAGTCTCATCTTGATGATTGTAGGGAACATCCTCTACGTTCCACAACATTATGCCTACTCGCAGGTAGAATTCCTCCTCTGCGACACTCTGGATTTAGGACAGGCTAAACCCCGTCAAATCCTGAAAACCAGCCGTTTCTTGATGAAGGGTTACAAATTTCAACGCTTTGTTCTCGATCTACAACTACTCCCTTGGTACTTCCTCAACTGGCTCACTTTTGGAATTGCTAGCTTCTCAATCCTTCCCTATATCCAAAACAATCACATCTTCTTTTACAGAGTCCTACTAGCCCGTAAACGTCGAAATGGATAAGAGCATACAAAAACCAGCGTCTTCAGGACGCTGGTTTTCTTATTTCAAAAGTAACATACTCAGCAGAGTCAAAATAGCAGGCCCACCTTGCTTCAGAAGAATCTTCTTGTTTATCCTAAAGGAATGACACAAAAAAAGAAGCGGGAACTCAATCAGTTCCCAACTTCCATTTTAATGATTAGTTCATTGATACGTGAACGTGGTCATAGTGGTTTTCGGTCACACTACCACGATCCGGCATTGGATTCCACGTGTAGGCTGGTCCATATTTACTATCATATGGAGCGTAGAAACGTTGCTTCCAGATGATATAGTTGATACCACGGCTAGCCATATTTTTGACTGCATATTCTGCAATTTGATCCCCGAGTGCTGAACTCACTGGAACCATGAAGTCGATGGCCAAACCTTTACCATGGTCGCCACTGTCTCCAGGACGGTAACCACTAAAAGATGTGATGCCAAACAAGTTGGCGATTTCTTCCTTAAAGGCTGCTGTTTGCGGTTGAAGACCAGCATTCTCAGACTTAGCTACAGCAAGTCCTGCATAGTCAGGAGCTGCTGGAGCTGAATAAGTTCTTGAAGGAGTTTGGCTTTGCTCTGCTTGATAAGTCGAAGTTGCAGTATCAGAAGTTGCTGTTGATGCTGCTGTTTCTTCTGTTGCACTTGTTCCTGTTGTATCAGCAGGCGTTTCAGTTGCTGGAGCAGCTGCTACTGGGGCTTCTGCTGGAGTTGTTGCTTGTGGAGCTTCTTCTTCAACTGGGCGAGTTGTTTCTGCTACTGGTGCTTCCGCTAGAGTCGTTTCAGCTGTTTCTTCAGCTACAGATGTTTCTGTAGATGGTGTCTCTTCAGCAACTGTCGCTGTCTCAGAAACTTCTGAACTTGGCGCTACTTCTGCTGGTTTTTCAGTCTCTGTTGCAGTTGGAGCTTCCTCAATTGGTTGAGAAAGGTCTTCTACTTGAACTGTTTGTTCATCAACTGTCACTTGATTTGTCGTCAAATCAGCTGTCGCAGTCTTCACTTCTTCACTAGCATCTGCTTGAGGAGCTTGGATTTCAACTTCCGTTACCTCTTCTTCCTCATTGACAGTTGTAGTGAGGACAGTATCTGGGAAAATCAAGTCCATATTGGTAATTTTGTTCAAATTAGCAAGAACCGTTACATCTACTCCCAAAGCTTCTGCAATCGTGCTCAGGGTATCACCATACTGAACTGTATAGCTGTTTTTGTTCTCGTTTTTCGTCACATCATTTTGGATTTGCTCAACGCTACGTGCTGTCCAAGAGATTTCTTGAGCTTTAGCTCCTAATGCGGGAGCAAGAGACAAGGCTACTGTTGAGGCTAAAATTATTCTTTTCTTCATTCGTTCATATTCCTTTCAAATGAGTACCTGTCTATCATAACACAAAAAAAACAGAAAAAAAGCCCTCTCGGGCCTATTTAACAGAACTGTCTATTCCTTGTAACAAACTAGATCAGTTGAAATAGTTTGTTAGCCTTCTGTCATAAAACTGACACAATCTTTTTATTGCTCATCCTCAAAAATGTAGGGAATATCTGCCAATGCTTGAATCCTCTGATTCCCTTCATAAGTTGACTCTAAAAAGTTAATGCTTTGAATACCGCTATTCTGGGCAAATTTCACATCCAAAGTCCGGTCCCCTAGATAATAGGTAGTCCTAGGATCCAACTCATATTTGTCTAGCAGATAGGTCGCCGCTTCTGGACTGGGCTTGCGTGCAAAACCACTCTGATTAGTTAAAATTTCTGTGAAATAACATTCCAAACCCAAGTCTCTTAGAATGGTAAAGGCATTGTCTCCTTTATGGGTATAAACAAACTGCATAATCCCTGCTTCATCTGCCCAAGCCAACACTTCACGCGCACCTGGCATCAAAACTATCTGGACATTCTTCTCAGCCAAACTCTGGGCACGCACCTGATTGAGCACTTCCACATCCAGTTTTCGCTCTTCTGCCACCTGCTCCAGTAAATCTTGCACCGAAAACTTGAGGATAAACTCTCTCACTTTCTCCTTGTCATAAGGAATAGAAAACTGACCAAAGGTTTCCTCAATCCCTGACAAAATCGCTTCGTAAGAGTCCAATAAGGTCCCGTCTAAATCCCAAATAAAGGCTATTTTTTGCATCTCCTATCCTTTCAACATCATATAACGCTGGTAACGGTAACGTAGAAATAGCCAGCGAAAACCATTATCCAAAAGGGTTCCGGCCCAAATACCAGGCAAGCCCCAACCAAGCACAATCCCCATCAGATATCCTGTTCCAATGCGGATACACCACATTCCTATACTTGTCGCATAAAAGGGAAGCCGAGCATTCCCCAAACCCTGCCAAACTGCCGTATAGATGACTGTTCCTATCGTCATAGGAGTACCTAGTAGAGAGAACAGTGCCACCAAAACGCTCGCTTCAACCGCTACAGGATCGGTCGTATAGAGATGAGTCAGTGGTGTCCCTAAGGCATAGATACTGAAAGTTAAGGGCAACATGAGAAGCAGAGAAAGCCAAAAGGTTTGTTTGCTCAAACTAGCGACTCTTTTCCAATTATCCTCTCCAACTGCTCGAGCCACCTGCATGACTGTTGCCGTAGCGACGCCAAAGGCAGGCATATAGTTAAACTGGGTCAAGACTTCTCCGACTGCATTCCCCGCTACTGCCTCCGTCCCAAAAGAAACAACCAAGGCAATGATCACTACATCTCCAGCTCGCATCATGAGACGTTCTCCTGCTGCTGGCAATGCCAAGGTCAGTAAGTCTTTATCGAGTCCAAAAGTCGGTTTCTCAAAAGGAAGCTTTAATTGCGACCACAAAATCACAAGACCGACTAAGCGAGACAAGATAGTCCCCCAAGCAACACCAGCTATCCCCATATCAAGGACAAAAATAGCTAGACTTGAAAAAAGAATATTCAAGGCATTGGATAAAAGACTAACATAGAGAGGTAGACGCGGATTATGCGTTGCACGAATCAAGGCACCTAGACTCGTCATCAAGCCCAAGAGAACAATCGATCCACCCACCAAAGATAGGTAGAGCCCACCGCTCTCAGCCACAGCCTGCTCAGTTCCCAAAAGTCCTATCATCTCTTGCCCAGCAAAGATGGATAAAGCGCCTAAAAGTGAACTTAATAGTAAAGTAATTTTCAACGCCTCAGTCACATGGTAGGCTAGCTTGGACTGATCTTTCTGCCCCAAACTTTTTGAAATAACACTAGAAATAGCAGCTCCCAGAGCGATAAAAATCGCCTGGTAAATCGTGATAATATTGCCAGCCACTGAAACACCTGAAATGGCGATTAAGCCCAAGTGAGCGACCAAATAACTGTCCACCATTCCCATGAGCATCTGCAAAAAGTTTTCACCCATAGCTGGCAATGCAATATTAAGAATGTCTTTATTTTTCTTAAACAATCCTTCCTCCTGATGAAAAGAAACTCAGTTGGTTTCCCAACCGAGTTTACTCCCTCTGTCTTAAAGTCCTAGATAAGCCTCAACCGCTGCTTGCATGTCAGCAGCTGCCACTGTTGTTTTATGACGAACTGGAGCCGTTTCAAGGCCATCAACCGCTGGTGGCACTGCCACTCCTGAAATGTCATGTAATTGAGCCAAGGCTTCAAAGTCAGTTAAGCCTGCTTTTCCTGTTACCGCTTCTACTGCAACCACTGGGAACTTGTATGGACTAGCTGTTGAAGCAATCACTGTCTTAGTCGCATCCCCAGTAGCCGCTTGGTATTTTCTATAAACAGCTGAGGCAACCGCCGTATGTGGATCCTCGATATAAGAGTCTGACTCATAAACACGCTTAATTTCTGCCGCAGTTTCTTCCTCAGTCGCATATTCAGCTGCAAAGAGATCCAAAATCTCTGCATCAAAATCAGTTAGTTCATATTGTCCCTGCGTGCTCAAGGCATTCATGAGTTCAGCTGTCTTAACCGCATCATTCCCCAAAAGATGGAAAATCAAACGCTCCAAGTTTGAAGATACTAAGATATCCATAGATGGACTAGTCGTCACCTTAAACTCACGTTTCTTGTCGTAAACACGGGTTTTAAAGAAGTCTGTCAACACATTGTTGTCATTTGAAGCACAGATTAATTTGCCAACTGGCAGACCAATTTGTTTAGCATAAAAAGCAGCTAAAATATTTCCAAAGTTTCCTGTTGGTACTGTGAAGTTGACCTTTTCACCAGCCACAATCTCACCAGACTTGACCAACTGAGCGTAGGCATAGACATAATAAACAATCTGTGGTACCAAACGACCAATGTTCATAGAGTTAGCTGATGAAAATTGCAGTTTATTGGCAGCCAACTTTTCACGAAGAGCTACATCGTTAAACATATGTTTCACATTTGTTTGCGCATCATCAAAGTTTCCATCAATAGCGATAACATGAGTATTGTCGCCAGTCTGAGTAGTCATTTGCAACTCTTGTACCTTGCTGACACCATCCTTTGGATAAAAGACGATGATCTCAGTACCAGGCACATCGGCAAACCCTGCCATAGCAGCTTTTCCAGTATCACCAGATGTCGCTGTCAAAATGACAATCTTGTTCTCCAAACCATGCTTTTTAGCGGCTGTCGTCATAAAGTATGGCAAGATAGACAAGGCCATATCTTTAAAGGCAATCGTTGAACCATGGAACAATTCCAAGTTGTATTGCCCATCCAGTTTCACCAATGGCGCAATCGCTGGAGTATCAAACTTGCTATCGTAGGCATTGTTGATACAGCAGTTCAACTCCTCAGCCGTAAAGTCATCTAAAAAGGCTGATAAAACTAATTTAGCCACTTCTTGGTAAGAAGCATCCTTTAATGTGTCAAAGTCCAAATCTACCTTTGGATAAGTAAGTGGTGTAAACAGACCACCATCCGTCGCCAAACCTTGCAAAATAGCTTGGCTGGCAGTTACTGTATTATTGGCATCACGCGTTGATTGATAAACTAATGTCATGAATCTCTATCCTTTATCTATAGTCTCTTCCATTATATCATGATTTTTCAGAAAATTCTCCCTTTATAAGAGAAATTATAATCCCAATTCTTTCTTCAAAGGCTCTAAATAAACCATTTCTTGCTTATCTCTTTTCTCCAGTCCCGCCTCAGCTAGGGTGAGTAACTCTTTAGAAAACTCGAGAACCGCAGCTTCTTCTTCATCTGTGAGCCTTTTCTTAGAAAATTGTCGCCTCAATGACTTATAATCAAGACCAAATGTGGTAAAAAATGGTGCAGATTGCAAGTAAGCTTCTAACTTGTCTAAATTGAGCAACAAACCCAAATGAAAGGCTGCAGAAGCAAAAGTCCTATCAAGCGGCTGAGTACACACACTACGAAACTCAACTGTTCCTCGAGTCGTTAAGTCTTGGTACTGGTAACTACGATGAGTTTGGAAATCTTCCTCCTGAGGATGAATTAACACCTCATCCCCATTAAGGGTAAATGCCTGAATTTCACGTGTAGGCAAATAATCTCTAGCCTGAATCGGATAAAAATAATAGGTCTGCCCATCACGCTCCGCAGTAAAAATCGCAGAATGATTTAGATAGTCAAAAAAATCATCCTCATCTTTAAATAGTCTAGTATTGACACCTACATTCTCTGGATAGATACCATGCATGGATTCTTCCCAAAAAATATCTCTCGAAATTTTGGTATCCCAATCTGCCCCTGAAAACTCAGAATTTGCAAACAAATAAGCTTTAGCTGCTTCAATTTGAGTAAAAGCATTGATAACACGCAGGTAGTTGGACCTTGAAATGTCTAGTTGAACCTGACTCCCACAGATAAAGGCTCCATACTCAGGGAAATGATGTAAATCTGATTTAGTTACATTTCTACTCAAATTCAGATAATCCATCAACATCTGATAGCGGGGATAAGCCACTGGACAATTCTCATTTTTATCCCAGTTGGGATGAATACCGCAACCAACAATAGCATGATTAGCTTCGCCCAACTTATTCTGAATCGTAGCCATATAGAAGTTAAAGCGTTCTTCTACCTCTTGGATAGATTCGGCCTTTCCGAATGCAAACTCGATAGTTGTATAGGAGACTTCGAATAAGATAGTATCTTGGCTAACTGGATCAAGCAACTGAATTGGATTCCCAAAATCATCCACTTTTTCGATAGTAAAGCCCAGTACTGATGGTAAATACCGAAAGAGATCCTTAACAACTTCACCATCTGTAGCTTTACCCTCTAAATTTACAATAGGATATTCTAACTCAATCCCAATAAATAAATCTGGGTGCTCTTTTATATTCTTTAAGTAACGTTTCTTTAGTAATTCAACAGACCGAGACATTAATCACCAAACTCTTTCATAATCAAAATAAATTGTGAATAAGTAATATTATACCAAAAATACACTAAAAATGACTAGAATAAGAAGAAAAAGATCATTCATCAGTTATCTGTACTTAAAGAAAAATATCAAAATCTTCACTAAATCAAAAAACAAGGTTCGAAAACCTTGTCGTTATTACTATACCGGCGGCCGGGGTCGAACCGGCACGTCCTTGCGGACACTGGATTTTG
>CAUQPD010000016.1:0-28532 GCA_963519935.1 uncultured Streptococcus sp. | reverse complement strand
CACCTCCATATTTGTAAGACTATTATAAAATCCAAATATGAAATGTTTATGAAATCGAAAAATTTTTTGATTTATTTTTTGAAAAAACAAAAAAGCTAGCAAACGCTAACTTTCCTTCTTATATAAGGAGAAATAGTACCAATCAAAAATCTACTTCATTTTAAAAATGATAATCACGTCTTTCTGATTAGTATTTTTCCATCTCCTAAGTTCTTCATTTTCTGACTTGTGTTTGAGGAAATTCTTGATAGGATGAAATGGAAAACTCAGTTTAAATGTTCTGATACAATGACTGTTCTTGATGCCAATATTTTTCGATATAGGAAACGTAGCCTCTAATCTTCTTTATAAAAACAAAAAAGAGCTAGCCAAAGCTAACTCTTATCCTATGCGGAGAGAGGGACTTGAACCCTCACGACCTAAAGCGGTCACAGGATCCTTAGTCCTGCGCGTCTGCCAATTCCGCCATCCCCGCGTCGATTACTTTACTAGTATATCAACTTTCAAAATCTTTGTCAACACTTTTTTCAGATTTTTTTCATTTTTCCAACAGTCTTATAGTTCAATTTCAGCAAGGTTTTCATCTAGTAATTTTGCTCCCAATGTGTTCTTAAAATGCCCAAGAGCAAACTGATGATTTTCTGGCCAAATAGAGGCAACCGCAGGCTTGACAATCTCGATTTGATAACCTAAATTATAGGCATCAATAGCCGTATGAAGAACACAAATATCCGTCAAAACACCTGTTAAGATAACAGTATCAACCCGACGTTCTCGCAAACGGATATCCAAGTCCGTTCCTGAAAATGCTGAATAGTGACGTTTGTCCATCCAAAAGACACGACTATCCGCCTCATGCTCAGCATAAAAGTCAGCTAGGGGGCCATAAAGGTTACGCCCACTAGTTCCGATGATGTTGTGCGGTGGAAAAAGCTTACTTTCTGGGTGGAATGTATCCTTCTCCTCATGAGCATCAATGGTAAAAAAAACATAATCCCCACGTTCAAAAGCCAGTCTGGTTACGCGATTGATTGCTTCTGATATGGCTTGAGCAGGTGCTCCAGCAGTTAGCTTTCCATGGTCTGCTACGAAATCCTCTGTATAGTCAATCGAGATTAAAGCCTTTGCCATTAGTAGTCCCTCTTTTTCACTTCCTCAAAAATATCAGCAATTAGAACTTTGAGATAAGTCCCCTTCATTCCTAATGAACGACTCTCAATAATTCCCGCAGACTCCAATTTACGAAGCGCATTGACAATCACTGAGCGTGTAATGCCAATACGGTCTGCAATAACTGATGCCGTCAGCTGCCCTTCATTTCCATCCAATTCAGCTAAAATAGCTGATACAGCACGAAGTTCTGAATAGGAAAGGGTGTTGACCGCCATGGTAACAGCCGTACGACGGCGAATATTTTTCTCGTCTTCTTCGCGTTGGAAGTTCAATAGTTGAATTCCCACAACCGTGCTCGCAATCTCGACAAGGATCAAATCTTCATCTTCAAACTTCTTATCATTGCGCCAAATGATCAACGAACCTAGGCGAATCCCTGATACATGAATCGGAGCGATGGTCGTCAAACCATCTGGAAAGTCCGCACGGCTCTCTACAGGGAAAATAGTCAAATCATGTTCAACAGGAAGATTTGCTTCCGTGTCGTAAATCATGTTTGCCCCTTGTACATAGACGTCAGGGAAGGTTTTAGTTTGGAAGAATTGTTCTACACGGTCATTATTGGTCTTATAACGCATAAAGTAGCCCAAGAGACGTCCCTTGTTATTCACAATACAAGCGTTACAATCAATAATATCAGCTAACTGGCGTGTGATCGCATTGTAAGGAAGTTCATCTTGGAGTTGCTCTTCTGAGCGCTTTAGAATAGACGTGATTTTTCTTGTTTTTTCTAATAAATGTGCCATTTTTTACCTCGCATATAATCGCTTCCATTATAACATAGAAAAGTCTTTATTTCAATAATTATCTGAAAATTGCTTATTTAATTGCAATTTTGAACAGCAAAAATATTTTAGAAAAAAAGCGATTTTTTTATTGACATCCTATTTTGTTTTTGATATTATAACATTATAAGAAGATGACATGATAAATCCCTTTCCGTTTCACCTATCCTTTACTATCACCATCTTCTTTTACTATCGGTCTCCTTATATATAAAAGCGATTCACAGTGTGAATCGCTTTTTTCTATTTGTCTCCTTTGTTACGAATAACAAAGCCGGTCTTCTTTTCGCTTGAAGTGTTGCGAGGTTTTTTATTGTCTTTATTACGGTAACGTCTGTCTTTATCAAAACGATCGTTCCCACGACTGCCTTTTTTGAAATCATCACGGCGACCATTGCCACGGCGATCACGGTCTCGACGGTCGTCCCCACGACGGCCTCCACGACCTCCCTTAGCTTTTCCACCAAAGCCATTACCTGATGGTTTAAATGGTAGTGGTTTTTCACGTGCAATCTCAACTTCTGGTAGGCTGTCAGGGTCTTGAACAGTCAGACTCAAGATATACATAGCCAATTCTTCTGGACTAAATTCAGCAGCCAACTTACGAGCGTCTTTAGTAAATTTCTCAAAGTTGGAACGAATTTCTTCATTTGCGAAATCACGTTCGATTTTCTTGAGCGCCACTTGCTTTTTAGCTTGGAAGGCTTCCTCTGCACTTGCAGGTTTAAGGCCTTTCATGCGCTTCTTGGTCAAGTTTTCGATGATTTGAAGGTAGCCCATTTCATTTGGAGCTACGAAGGTAATGGATTGACCTGACTTACCAGCACGACCTGTACGACCGATACGGTGAACATAACTTTCAGGATCTTGTGGAATATCGTAGTTGTAGACATGAGTCACACCTGAAATATCCAAACCACGCGCAGCAACGTCTGTCGCAACCAAAACATCAAGATTGCCATTTTTAAAGTCACGAAGGACACGAAGACGTTTGTTTTGGTCCAAATCACCATGAATTCCTTCTGCACGGAAGCCACGGATTTTAAGACCACGAGTCAATTCATCTACACGGCGTTTGGTACGACCAAATACGATAGCAAGCTCAGGTTGTTCCACATCCATGAGACGAGTCATGGTGTCAAATTTTTCTTGTTCTTTAACACGGATATAGTATTGGTCAACCAATTCTGTTGTCAATTCCTTGGCAGCAATCTTGACATGCTCAGGTTCTTTCATAAACTGAACACCGATACGTTTGATAGCATCTGGCATAGTTGCTGAGAAGAGCAAAGTTTGACGGTTCTCAGGGACTCGGGAGATGATAGCTTCAATGTCTTCAAGGAAGCCCATATTGAGCATTTCATCCGCTTCGTCAAGGATAAGAGTTTCAATATCTTGTAATTTCAAGGCCTTGCGTTTAATCAAGTCCAAAAGACGGCCTGGTGTTCCTACCACGATGTGGGCACCAGATTTAAGGGCCTTGATTTGTTTTTCAATGCTGGAACCACCGTAAACTGAGCGAACTTTCACTCCCTTGCTACGGCCAAAGCGGAAGAGTTCCTCTTGACTTTGGACAGCGAGTTCACGAGTTGGAGCGATAACCAAGGCTTGGATGGTCGCTTCTTCTGTACGGATTTTTTCAAGGGTTGGCAAGCCAAAGGCTGCAGTTTTTCCTGTACCTGTCTGAGCTTGACCGATAACGTCTTTTCCTTCGAGAGCCAATGGAATGGTCTGTTCTTGGATAGGACTGGCTTCTACAAATCCAGCTTTTTCAATCTCTGCTAGCAATTCAGCAGACAAGTTAAATTCATTAAATTTCACGTTATTCTTCTTTCTAAAGGTGGTGCGAAGCCACCCTATAGGGCTTTAGTTTATACTTTTCTTTTCATGACGTATCTTCTACAAAAAAGAGATACCGTGTTGCTTCTTTTCCACGAAAGAAAAGTACGAGTTTCTTTGCAACCTATCTAGTATAACACAAGAGAGAAGCAAAAGATAGTAGAATTCTTTAGGAAAATCATGTAAACGATTTTCTAACAGTAAAGTGGCCTGAAACTGGTTTTTCAAAGGATTTGAAGGGAGCATTTCAAACTCACTCCATTTCCCGTAGCAGATTTGTGCAAAAAGTGTTTTCTTATGCTAGAATGAAAATCGAATAGGAGGACTATAAATGTTAACATATGATTTAATCGTTATCGGATTTGGTAAAGCCGGTAAGACTTTGGCTGCTAAGATGAATGCGGCTGGAAAAAAAGTTGCTGTCATCGAGCGCAGTAAAGCGATGTATGGTGGTACTTGCATTAATATTGCTTGTATCCCAACCAAGACTATGATTGTAGCGGCTGAAAAGGGCTGGTCATTTGACGATACCATGAAAGAGCGTGGTGCGGTGACTGGTCGTCTTAACGCTAAAAATTATAAAATGTTGGCCGATAATGGCGTTGATGTCATTGATGCAGAGGCACATTTCGTGTCAAATAAGTTGATCGAGATCCAGGCTGGTGACGAAAAACAAGAAATGACTGCTGAAACAATCGTCATCAACACTGGCGCTGTTTCAAACGTCTTGCCAATTCCTGGACTTGCTACAAGTAAAAATGTCTTTGACTCAACAGGTATCCAAAACTTGGACAAATTGCCTGAAAAACTTGGAGTCCTTGGTGGTGGAAATATCGGTCTTGAATTTGCTGGACTTTACAACAAACTTGGAAGCAAGGTTACAGTCCTAGATGCCTTGGATACTTTCCTTCCTCGTGCAGAACCTTCCATCGCAGCTCTTGCTAAACAATACATGGAAGAAGACGGTATTGAATTGCTTCAAAACATCCGTACTACTGAAATCAAAAACGACGGTGACCAAGTCCTTGTCGTAACTGAAAACGAAACGTACCGTTTCGACGCCCTTCTCTACGCAACTGGACGTAAGCCAAACGTAGAACCACTTCAACTTGAAAATACAGATATTGAACTAACTGAACGTGGTGCTATTAAAGTAGACAAACATTGTCAAACAAACGTTCCTGGTGTCTTTGCAGTCGGAGACGTCAACGGTGGACCTCAATTTACTTACATTTCACTTGATGACTTCCGCGTTGTCTACAGCTACCTTGCTGGAGATGGCAGCTACACACTTGAAGACCGTCTCAATGTACCAAACACTATGTTCATCACACCTGCACTTTCACAAGTTGGTTTGACTGAAAGCCAAGCAGCTGATTTGAAACTTCCATACGCAGTTAAGGAAATCCCTGTTGCAGCAATGCCTCGTGGTCACGTAAATGGAGACCTTCGCGGAGCCTTCAAAGCTGTTGTCAATACTGAAACTAAAGAAATTCTTGGAGCAAGCATCTTCTCAGAAGGCTCTCAAGAAATCATCAACATCATCACTGTTGCAATGGACAACAAGATTCCTTACACTTACTTCACAAAACAAATCTTCACTCACCCAACCTTGGCTGAGAACTTGAATGACTTGTTTGCGATTTAAGTTGAAACTGATTTGTTAGCTAACAGCCCTCGTCGGGCTGTTTTTGTTTCTGCGAAATCTCAAAACTGTCTTTTCCCTCTTTTATGATATAATAGAAACATGAAATTAAAAACTACTTTGGGCCTTCTTGCTGGGCGTTCTTCCCACTTCATTTTAAGCCGTCTTGGCCGTGGAAGTACGCTCCCAGGAAAACTCGCCCTTCAATTTGATAAAGATATTTTACAAAATCTAGCTAAGAACTACGAGATTGTCGTAGTCACTGGAACCAACGGGAAAACCCTGACAACTGCTCTCACTGTCGGCATTTTAAAAGAAGTTTATGGTCAGGTTCTGACCAATCCTAGTGGCGCCAATATGATCACAGGGATTACGACAACCTTCTTGACTGCCAAATCCTCTAAAACTGGAAAAAACATTGCAGTCCTCGAAATTGACGAGGCCAGTCTATCTCGTATCTGTGACTACATCCACCCTAGCCTTTTTGTCATCACTAATATCTTCCGTGACCAGATGGACCGCTATGGTGAGATTTACACGACTTATAACATGATTTTGGATGCCATCCGTAAAGTGCCTACGGCTACAGTTCTCCTCAATGGTGACAGTCCGCTTTTCTACAAGCCAGCTATTCCAAATCCTGTACAATATTTTGGTTTTGACTTGGAAAAAGGGCCAGCCCAACTGGCTCACTACAATACCGAAGGTATTCTCTGCCCTGACTGTCAAGGCATCCTCAAATATGAGCACAATACCTATGCTAACTTGGGGGCCTATATCTGTGAAAATTGTGGTTGCAAACGTCCTGACTTGGACTACCGTCTGACAGACTTGGTTGAATTGACCAACAATCGCTCTCGTTTTATCATTGACGGACAAGAATACGGCATCCAAATCGGTGGACTTTACAACATCTACAATGCCCTTGCTGCGGTTGCCATTGCTCGATTCCTCGGCGCTGATTCGCAACGGATCAAACAAGGATTTGACAAGAGTCGTGCAGTCTTTGGTCGTCAGGAAACCTTCCATATCGGTGACAAGGAATGTACCCTTGTCCTCATCAAGAATCCAGTCGGTGCAACTCAGGCTATCGAGATGATTAAACTAGCGCCTTATCCATTTAGCCTTTCTGTCCTCCTCAATGCCAACTATGCTGATGGGATTGACACTAGCTGGATCTGGGATGCTGACTTTGAACAAATCACTGACATGGACATTCCTGAAATCAACGCTGGCGGTGTTCGTCATTCTGAAATCGCTCGTCGTCTACGGGTAACGGGCTACCCAGCTGATAAAATCACTGAGACAAGCAGTCTGGAACAAGTTCTCAAAACCATTGAGAACCAAGATTGTAAGCATGCCTATATCCTAGCTACCTATACTGCTATGCTTGAATTCCGCGAACTACTGGCAAGTCGTCAGATTGTTAGAAAGGAGATGAACTAATGGTTTATACTTCACTTTCCTCAAAAGCTGGCAACTACCCTTATCAGCTCAACATTGCCCACCTCTATGGAAACCTCATGAATACCTACGGGGACAATGGAAACATCCTCATGCTCAAGTATGTGGCTGAAAAATTGGGGGCACATGTGACGGTTGACATCGTTTCTCTCCATGATGACTTTGATGAAAAACACTATGATATTGCCTTTTTCGGTGGCGGTCAAGACTTTGAACAAAGCATCATCGCAGGCGACCTTCCTGCTAAAAAAGAGAGCATTGACAACTACATCCAAAACGACGGAGTAGTTCTAGCCATCTGCGGTGGTTTCCAACTATTGGGGCAATATTATGTTGAGGCTTCAGGGAAACGCATAGAAGGGCTAGGGGTCATGGGCCACTACACCCTCAACCAGACCAACAACCGCTTTATCGGTGACATCAAAATTCACAATGAAGATTTTGATGAAACCTACTATGGCTTTGAAAATCACCAGGGACGTACCTTCCTCTCAGATGACCAAAAACCACTGGGACAGGTGGTCTATGGAAATGGAAACAACGAAGAAAAGGTCGGCGAAGGGGTTCATTATAAGAATGTCTTTGGTTCCTACTTCCACGGACCTATCCTCTCTCGTAATGCCAATCTAGCTTATCGCCTAGTCACTACTGCCCTCAAGAAAAAATACGGTCAGGACATCCAACTCCCTGCCTATGAGGACATCCTCAGTCAAGAAATCGCTGAAGAATACAGCGACGTCAAAAGCAAGGCAGACTTTTCTTAAAGAAATGAAAGCTATATCAAAGAACTCCCCTATCTTGTCGGAGTTCTTTTTGCCTATTCTTTTACCCTTCTCCCTTGCATTTTCTCTCTTTTTTTGCCAAAATAGAGGGGTAGAAAGAAGGTAGCATATGTCTAAATTACAACAAATCGTAACATATCTTGAATCAGAAAAACTAGACGTCGCTGTCGTATCTGACCCCGTCACTATTAATTACCTCACTGGCTTTTACAGTGATCCCCATGAACGCCAAATGTTCCTCTTTGTTCTAGCAGATCAAGAACCTCTCCTCTTTGTCCCAGCCCTTGAAGTGGAGCGTGCAAGTAGCACCGTTTCCTTCCCAGTTGTGGGCTATGTGGATTCTGAAAATCCATGGCAAAAAATCAAAAATGCTTTGCCTCAACACGACTTCAAACGTGTTGCTGTTGAGTTTGACAATCTCATCTTGACAAAATACCATGGTTTGAAAACAGTTTTTGAAACTGTTGAGTTTGAAAACCTCACTCCTCGCATCCAACGTATGCGCCTCATCAAATCAGCTGACGAAGTGCAAAAAATGATGGTTGCAGGTCTCTATGCGGACAAGGCTGTTAAGGTTGGTTTTGACAATATTTCTCTTGATAAGACTGAGACAGATATCATTGCCCAAATTGACTTTGCCATGAAACGTGAAGGCTATGAAATGAGCTTTGATACCATGGTCTTGACTGGTGATAACGCTGCAAATCCGCACGGAATTCCTGGTGCAAACAAGGTCGAAAAAGACGCCCTTCTCCTCTTTGACCTCGGTGTCATGGTCAATGGCTACGCATCAGATATGACTCGTACGGTCGCTGTCGGTAAACCTGACCAATTCAAGAAGGATATTTACAACTTGACTCTGGAAGCCCAACAAGCTGCTCTTGACTTTATCAAGCCAGGTGTGACTGCACATGAAGTTGATAGCGCTGCTCGCGAAGTCATTGAAAAAGCTGGTTATGGAGAGTACTTCAACCACCGTCTCGGTCACGGTATCGGTATGGATGTCCACGAATTCCCTTCTATCATGGAAGGAAACGACATGGTCATCGAAGAAGGCATGTGCTTCTCTGTTGAACCAGGTATCTATATCCCTGGTAAAGTCGGCGTTCGTATCGAAGACTGTGGTGTTGTTACCAAGGATGGCTTTGACCTCTTTACAAGCACCAGCAAAGATTTGCTTTATTTTGATTAAATCTAGACAAGCAAAAAGTCAGCTATTGAAGCTGACTTTTTTATTTTATCTTCTTGACGCTCTGAAAGACTACAAATCCTACAACCATACCCAAGGTATTTTGCAGGAAGTTTGGAAGAATTTCTGGTAAGGCTGCTGACCAGCCATTCATTAGGGTTGAGCCCAGAGCGTAGCCACTTACCATGACGATAGTAGCTAAGACTAGGCCCAGCCATTGCCATTTCCCTTTAAAACCTGCAAAATAACCTTGCAAGCCATGATTTATCAAGCTAAAGAACATCCACTGTGGATAGCCTGATAGAAGGTCCAGCAGAAAAGCTGCTAGTCCTCCAACGACAGCTCCTTCTTTACTGCCAAAGTAAAAGGCAGTAAAGAAAATACCTGCATCCAAGAGAGTCAATATTCCTGTTGGCGTTCCAATTTTCAAGTAATAACCTAGAACCACAGAAAGGGCGGTTAAAAGGGATACAAGGGCGATTTTAGTTGTTTTGGTTTGCTTCATATTGTCTTACTCCATATTGATCTGCTTGTGCAATAGCACGGTAAACGAAAGCTTTTGAGCTCTCTACTGCTGGTAAAAGTTCATCCCCTTTAACCAAGTGACTGGCGATGCTTGAGGCAAAGGTACAACCTGCACCAGCATTTTGGCTTTGAATGACTGGGTTTTCTAGAACAGTGAAAGTTTGTCCATCATGAAAGACATCCACTGCCTTGTCCTGACTGAGGCGATTGCCTCCCTTGATAATAACTGCTGGCGCTCCTAAATCATGCAATTTCTGAGCTGCAGCTTTCATGTCCTCCAAGGTTTTGATCTCTTGACCCGCTAACAATTCTGCTTCAGGAAGATTAGGCGTAATCACACTGACATGAGGGAAAAAGCGAATCAACTCTTGACAGAGTTCACTGACAGCCACATCGTGCGTTTCCTTGCAGACCAAGACGGGATCCAATACCACATGCACTCCTGGACGTTGCTTGATAAAGTTCAAGGCTTTCTCAGCCACACTGACAGTAGGGAGAAGACCAATCTTAATCCCTGCAAATTCCACATCACGCAAGCTATCCAATTCATGTTGAAAAATGGCATCGTCAGTTGGAAAGACTTCAAAGCCCTTTTCAGTCAAAGCCGTCAAACAAGTTACAGCTACAAAGCCATGCAAGCCGTTCAAGGTATAGGTAGCCAAATCAGCTGACAATCCACCACCACTAAAAATATCATTCCCAGAAAGTGCTAAAATACGATTATTCTTCATAACGAATCTCCTTTAAATACAAGCCATTTGGTGCCGCCGTTGGACCCGCAAGCTGCCTGTCTTTTTTCTCCAAAATCAAGTCAATCTGCTCAACTGGCATTCGATCATTTCCGATTTTGAGCAGTGTCCCCACCATATTGCGAATCTGCTTATACAAGAAACCATTCCCTGAAAAGGTAAAGGTCAAAAACTGCCCTGTCTCATCAACACTAAGACTGGCTTCTGTAATGGTACGAACCTTGTCCTCTACACTAGTCCCAGATGCTGTAAAACCGGTAAAATCGTGGGTTCCTTCTAATTTCTTGACAGCTATCTGCATCCGCTCCACATCGAGCGGATAGGGAAAGTGAGTAGCATAGTGACGGCGCATGGGATTTTTAGGACGCCCCCTATCTACTATAAACTCATAGGTTTTGCTATGTTTTGCATAACGGCAATGAAAATCATCCGCCACAATCTCAATCGAAATCACATCGATATCTTCTGGTGACTGAGTATCCAGAGCAAAACGGAGTTTTTCCTCATCCATCTGATAGGGCAGATCAAAATGAATGACCTGTCCCAGAGCATGGACCCCACTATCCGTCCTACCAGCACCATGAACAGCGATGGCTTGCCCCTTATTGAGTCTCGTTAAGGTTTTTTCGATTTCCTCTTGAACGCTCCGCGCATGAGGCTGGCGCTGAAAACCGGCAAAGGCAAAACCATCATAAGAAATAGTTGCTTTATATCTTGTCATAACTTCTATTTTATCAGGAAATAAAAGTGTAAACAAGCTTAAAAACCAATAATTGTATGGGTACAAAATTCCCAAAAAGAAAAACTTAGGAAACCAATCCTAAGCTCTCTTTTGAAGTGCGTACATAACAAAGATAGAAGTGACAATCAACCAGCAGCCTAGAATGGTGAAGACCAACATACCGTTTTGAGTCACCAAACCAATCGCTCCAAGAATGAAAGGTGTCGTGAAGGCTCCAAAGCTACATCCTAGCACTGCAAAAGATGTTGCCTGATTAAGGAGCTTGGCTGGGATTCTTTCAGAAAGAAGCTGAAAGACAGTGGTCAAGGCCACACTGTAAGAAAAACCTGCCACAACACTTCCAACTACCATCACACCCAATGACGGAGACAAGGCAATCACAATCTGCCCCAATCCAAAGGTGATACCTGACCAAAGGAGCAACCTTTCTTTAAACAGAGAGATAAAGAAAGAAAAACTCACACCTGCCAAGATACCAATCAACTGCATGATACTTAAAACCAAGCTCGATAACTGGGCATCCCCGAGACCTCTTTCCACCATCAGACTAGGAATACGAATGGTGATGGCTGTATTGGTGCAGACAACAACTGCTGCTTCGACAGCCAATAGAAAAATCAAACCTTTCATCTTTCCTGTCAAACGAGTCGTTTCGGTCTCTTTTTTCTTTGTTTCTTTCTTCTCTTTCCCATAAGGGACAAAGAGCAGATAAAGGATCAATACTAAAAATCCCGCACTGTAGGCCAAAAAGGTCACTGTCCATCCCAAGGATAAGAGTTGACCAACCACTAGAGTCAAAATCGATGCCCCGACAACTTCTGCTGATCCGCGAAGACCCAACATTTGAATCCGTGTCTTTCCATGATAGCGTTCGCTGATGATAGAAATGGCCTTGGCATTGATCATCCCAACACCCAAGCCAAATAAAATCCGCATCGCAAAGACAAAGTTGTACTCCTGATACCAGAAAGGGGCAGTTCCACCGATAGAAAGGATGAGAAGTCCTAGACTAATCTGAAGTCGCTCAGGAAATAACCGCTCCAAAAACCCATTTAAAACCAGCATAATCATAATTCCAAAAGAAGGAAGACTGACCAGGAGCTCGATTTGTTCTTTGGGATAGCCTTGATAGTAGTCAAACATGGCTGGCAGAGCGCTTGAAATGGAAAAGGAGGTAATCAAAACGAGGGAGAGGGCCAAAATGCTAGCCCGTTCTAAATATTGTTTCATGAATTTTCTTTCTGTATATTTCTCACTGTTTATCCTTTTAAAAGGAAGATGGCAAGAAAAGAAGGAGCCCGATTGAACTAGAGACTCCGTCCTAACTTTCCTAATAGGAAGACTATTTTCGCTTGATTTGCTTGAATAGGTAGAAGATAAAGCCTGCAACCATATACGCCGCAAAAATGATCAAACACCATTTGATAACCACGTCCCAACCCTTGTTCACATTTAAAAAGAAATAAGGGAAGGGATTGTCCTTGGAATTCGGAATATTGAGTTTTAAGACCAGGCCGTTAAACAAGGCAAAAATCATATAAACCAAGGGCAAGATGGTCCACAAGACTGGATCCCAGATCTTGTATTGACCCCGTTTATCAAAGAAAAGGGTGTCGGCTAAAAACCAGAGTGGAACGATATAGTGGCAAAGGAAATTTTCCACACGGTAAAAGTCTGTCGCGATCGGAGCAAGCATAAAATGGTAAATCACACAGGTAATCATGATACTCATGGTAACGCCACCCTTGAGACGAAGCAAGGTCGGACTTTGCCAATTTTCACCTGAACGGCTCATCACACGGAGCAGATAGCCCGTGAAAATCGTTACCAAAAGATTGGACAACACTGTGTAGTAAAGGAGCATACCAAAGCCACCGTGCTTGGTAATCTCCAAATATACTCCTGTAAATGCCGCTAAGAACAAGAGGACACGACTATAAAAGATAAATTTATAATTCAGTTTCATGGCTAGATTTTCTTAACAAATTCTGACTTGAGTTTCATAGCTCCAAAACCATCAATCTTACAGTCGATGTTGTGGTCACCTTCTACGATACGGATATTTTTAACACGAGTTCCTTGTTTCAAATCCTTTGGCGCACCTTTTACTTTCAAGTCCTTGATTAAGGTTACAGTATCGCCGTCAGCCAATTTATTTCCATTGGCATCAATAGCAACAACACCTTCTTCTACTTCTGCAACTTCTGCAGGGTTCCATTCATAGGCACACTCTGGGCAGACCAAGAGACTTCCGTCTTCGTAGACATATTCTGAATTACATTTTGGGCAATTTGGTAAGTTGTTCATAAGTCCTCCTTAAACTAACAATTATTCTTTAAAATTCATATGTTATTGAACAGCAACTATTATACCGTAAAATCCTACTTTTGACAATGTGTCCTAAGTCCAGCAAACAAAAAAATCATGCAACTGTTTACAGTTACATGACTTTTAAAAGATGATTGGTCATGGGCACTTATCAGGTACCTCATGATAAAAGGGGTAGCAACTATATTTTACAAACCAGGAGCTTGTCCAAGTTCTGCTGCAAGCATCCAAACTGTTTTCTCAAGTTCAGCCTTAGCACCAACAAAGATATCGTTTGTAACATCATCGCCTTCTTCATCAGTCACATCCAAAGCTTTTTGGAAAAGAGCGATAAGGTAGCGATAAATCGCTAGAACACGTTCCAAGCTTTCTTCAACGTTACGGAATTCTCCTTCTTCTTCTTCGATTTCACTGTGTTGAAGGAATTCTGTCAAAGTTGAGTAAGGTTTGCCACCAAGAGTGATCAAACGTTCACTGATTTCGTCAAGATAGCCATCAAGGCTGTCCATGTATTCATCCATTTTTGGATGCCATACGAGGAAACCACGACCACGCATATACCAGTGAACTTGGTGAAGGGCAATGTGAGCCACATACAAGTCTGCTACTGCTTGGTTCAATACTTCCTTTGTTTTTGCCAATGCTACTGGCGCTGTTTTAGATAATGTTGTTACGTCTTTTACTGCTTCTTTTTTCAATTCAACCATATTGATCACCTCATAATATTATTTTTGCAACCATATTTATTGATTACTATCTCAGTATACTACTCCTAGTAGACAAAAGCAAGAAAATTAACCCATATTAAAAAAGTTGTAATTGACTGATAATTTAAGAAAAATATACAGTCTTTAAAAAAAAGACAGTCTTAGCAGACTGTCTGGAATAACTGAGATTATTTTACAAAATCAAGCAATGCCAAGAAGCTTTCAGCTTCAAGTGACGCACCACCAACAAGGGCACCGTCAACGTCTGGGCAAGCCATGTATGAAGCAACGTTTTCAGGTTTAACAGAACCACCGTATTGAACACGAACTTTGTCTGCAACTTCTTGACCGAAGTCAGCAGCTACAACGTCACGAACAACTTTACACATTTTTTGTGCATCGTCTTGTGAAGCTGATTTACCAGTACCGATAGCCCAGATTGGCTCATAAGCGATAACGGATGCAGCAACTTGTTCTGCAGTCAATCCAGCCAATGCAGCAGATACTTGAGCACCTACGAATTCAGCAGCTTTACCAGCTTCGTAAGTTTCAAGTGACTCACCACAACAGATGATTGGAAGCATACCGTTTGCAAAGATTGCTTTTGCTTTTTTGTTGATATCTTCGTCAGTTTCATGGAAGTAGTCACGACGTTCTGAGTGACCGATAACAACGTAGTCAGTACCGATTTCTTTCAAAACTTGTGGGCTAGTTTCACCAGTGAAAGCACCTGCATTTTCAAAGTAGCAGTTTTGAGCAGCAACTTTAAGGTTTGAACCTTTAGCAGCAGCAAGAACAGCTGTCAAATCAAGAGCTGGAGCTGCGATACCTGCTTCAACAAGGTCTGATGAAGGAAGTTTTGATGCAACGGCTTCAACGAATGCTTTTGCTTCTTCTGGATTTTTGTTCATTTTCCAGTTACCAGCGATAAATGGTTTACGTGACATTTCACATACCTCTTTTTTCATTTTATTCACTATTATTCTATCATATTTATAAGGAGCTTGCAAACCTTACTCTAATTTTCAAGATTTTTCAAGCGACTAATCTTGCCACAAATTCATGGCATCGAGGAAATCAGCCGAAGCCTGAACTTGTTTGGGATTGTTGACTTCTCGCTCTGCTCGTTTGGCCTCTACCTGAGTCACAGACTGAATACCTTCATGGCGCCAGTTTCGTAGGATTGCCTGAATATATTTCCAGTTTGGCTTGCCATTGAGAACGGCCTCTCGGAGAGCTTCCTTGATCAAATCCGCCTTAACTCCGTCTTCTTTGACAGTCTTAGAAAGGTCTTCGATTTCAAATGGTGTTAATAAGCGTCCCAATTCCTGCTGAAAAGTTTCAACCAGATCCTTCAACTGATTCTGCGGGTTTGGGACTGTTGTAGCTGGAGTTTGGCTATCTAGTAAGCTATCCAAGCGTTCAAAAGCCAAACTAGCATCAAAAATCAGCTCAATTTCCCCATTTAGTTCAATGGTCCGATATTGTAGCAAACCATTTTCAGTCAAATTTGAAATAGATTGGTTGACATCTGCAACCTCTTTCCCAATGATTTCAGCAATCTGACTAGGCGAAACATCTCCTAGGGCTGTGGTATTTTGTAAATAGAAAAATTGCCAGACGAGAAAATCTTCGCTGGAAGGAAAGAGTTCCTTAAAATGCAAGAGCAGGGCACTTGGCAAAACCAAGTTCCCTGATTTAAAAGCGTCAAAATATGTCATAATTCCTCTTATAGATATCCAAATGCAGCCGCATCATCCTCTACCTTTCTCCAATCAAAAGGGGTTTCTTGATAAACTGCATAGTTTACCCAATTGCTGAAAAAGAGGGCAGCTGATGAAGACCAACAGAGACACGGTGTCTCATTCACATCATCATTTTTGAAGTAATTTTCTGGAATATGAGGATTAAGTCCTGCCTCACAATCACGAAAATACTCTTTTGCTAGAGTATCACGGTCATATTCTAAATGACCAAAACTATAAATCTCACGAAGATCCCGACTGGCTAAAATAGAAACGCCGACTTGTTCTCCCTCAGAGAGGATTTCCAGATTGGTTTTTCCTAATATCTCTTCCTTATAGATTTCTGTATAACGAGAATGGGGAGCTACATAGCTATCATCAAAACCACGAAAGAGAAGATGGCCCTCTTTCAAGGTATCCTGCGGGTAAATGCCTGACAATTTCTGCTCCATCTGGTGTTTATCAACTCCATAGCGAGCATAAAGACCTGCTTGGGCACCCCAGCAGATATGAAGGGTCGAATAGACATGGGTCTTGGACCACTCAAGCACCTGACTGAATTCCTCCCAATAGTCCACTTCCTCAAATGGTAAATGCTCAATCGGAGCCCCTGTGATAATCATCCCATCAAAATACTCGTCCTTGACTTCAGGAAAAGTTTTATAAAAAGTCTCCATATGCTCTGCACGAGTCGTCTTGGAACGGTGGCTCTCCATATAGAGAAAGTCTATGTCCAATTGCAAAGGAGTATTTGCTAAATGCCGTAACAACTGGGTCTCTGTGACCACTTTTTTGGGCATTAGGTTTAAAATCAAAATTTTCAAGGGACGGATATCTTGGTGGGCCGCACGTTGATCATCCATGACAAAGATATTCTCTGTCCGTAAAATCTCAACAGCTGGCAATTTTTTATCAATTCTAATCGGCATAACCTTCTCCTAACTGTACTCTTTTAGAAATAATTGAATGTGTTTGAAGTCAAATCTCAAACACTTAGTCCTTTTATTATACTGCAAGAAGATATAGTTTTCAATTATAGTTTTTCTCTAACTAGCTATAGTTTGTTTATATAGCAGATGAAGAGAAAACAGCCCCAAGGACTGTTTTTCATTAATAATGCATAAGTACCTTGTAATCGTAATCTCCGATTTTTTCACGGCCTTTAAGCTCATCAAGTTCAATCAAGAACGCACAACCGGCTACAACTCCGCCAAGTCTTTCAATCATTTCAATGGTTGCCTTGACAGTACCACCTGTCGCCAAGAGGTCATCTACGATGAGAACGCGTTGACCTGGTTTGATGGCATCCGCGTGCATGGTCAAGGTATCAATACCGTACTCTTTTTCATAGTCAGCTGAAATGACTTCACGTGGCAATTTTCCTGGTTTACGAACAGGTGCAAAGCCAATCCCCAACTCAAAGGCAACGGGACAGCCAACAATAAATCCGCGAGCCTCTGGTCCCACAATCATGTCGATTTTCTTGTCAGTTGCATACTGAACAATTTCACGAACAGCGTAGCTATAAGCATTTCCATCTGCCATCAAAGGGCTGATATCACGGAAGGTAATACCTTCCTTAGGATAATTTTCAATCGTTGCGATATAATCTTTTAAATTCATCTTTTTCTTTCTTTCAAAGTTTTTTACTCTCTATTATAGCATATTTTTTAAGAAAGAAAAAAGGAAAAGTTAACTTCAATAATTATCTAACGATTTGACGATTTATAACTAGCCATCGCAATAAATCCCAAGTTCTTTTTATTCTTAGCAAACATTTTATACATAGTTAAAAACTGCTTTCTATTCTCCTTTTTACAAGCATTTACGCAAATTTTCAAAGTTCCTAGCCAACCTTCGTCATAAATCATACCTGATAATTTCATTAATGTCATTTCACCAGTCAATATTTTCACATCATGATAACCTGATTCTCTCATCACCTGTTCCCAACCATCTTGAGTTAAAGGACCTACATTTACATGAATTGCTTGTGACAATTCCTGTCTGACAGACTCTTTAGCTTCCTTAAGAAGCACATCATGTGTCAAAAGAAGGCCTTCAGGTTTTAAAACCCTTAGATACTCCATTACACATTTTTTCTTAGCTTGATCGGCTTGCATAGTCAGCATAGCTTCATTTATAACAATATCAAAACTAGCATCTTCATAAGGAAGTTTCATTGCATTTGCTCTTTCAAATCTGATCAAATGACCAACACCTGCCGTTTCAGCAGATTTTTTAGCCGCTTCTAAGGCTTGTCCATCCATATCAACAGCAGTTATCTTACAACCAAAACGCTGTGCCAACTCAATTGCTGTAGTTCCCCTATTGCACGCAACTTCTAGTATTCTCTTTTCTTTTGAAAATCCTCCTTCCGCAATTAACCAATCTGTAGCACGTTTTCCACCTGGACGTAAGCGTTTTTTCCCCAGTTTTGCTAAAAACTTATGACCTGCTTCTGACATTTGAACACCTCTATTTTTTCTTCATTATAACATAAAATGATATTATCTGACAATTCTAATCTATTATTTGATAAACTAGAATCAAAAGCATACAAACTGCCATGACTATAGCATAAATCTATTAATCACCTCTCTAGTTCGAATTCAATTGCCCACGTAGTTTACACATATAGGTTACGACTACATATTTGTACTTTAGAGTTGCTGGCCTCCTTATCCGCTATATGCGCTTTACTATCACGTACCTATTCGTATAGCCAAGATTTCTCTATCTCTTTCTCTGCCGATTCTTATTTCCAACGTCAGACTTAAACAGTCCATCCTAATGCCGTTCGATCAGCTACTCACAATAGTCAGGCTTGGGAATCACTTTTGGGTTTACTAGTATATGGTACCCACAGAGGACTTACACCTCAGATGAACGGAATGCCCGTCGTACCTAAAAAAACGAGCACTTTCGTACTCGTTCTCTGATATAAACTACTGATTAAAGTGAGTTTACGTCAACTTTGATACCAACACCTTGAGTAGTTGTGATAGTCAAGTTTGTTACGTAAGTTCCTTTAGCTGTAGCTGGTTTTGCTTTTTGGATTGTTTCGTTGAAAGCTTTAAAGTTTTCAACCAATTTTTCAGCTTCAAATGATACTTTACCGATGATTGCTTGAACGTTACCTGCACGGTCAGCACGGTAAGTGATTTTACCACCTTTAGACTCTTCAACTGCTTTAGCAACATCCATTGTTACAGTACCAGTTTTAGGGTTTGGCATCAAGTTACGTGGTCCAAGGACACGTCCAAGACGTCCAACAAGAGCCATCATGTCAGGTGTAGCGATAACTACGTCGAAGTCCAACCAACCGTCGTTGATTTTAGCAACAAGGTCATCTTCACCAACGAAGTCTGCACCAGCAGCTTTTGCTTCTTCAGCTTTTGCACCACGTGCAAATACAAGAACGCGAGCTGTTTTACCAGTACCGTTTGGCAATACCATTGCGCCACGGATTTGTTGGTCAGCTTTTTTAACGTCGATGTTCAAGTTGTAAGCAACTTCTACAGTTGCGTCAAATTTTGCAAAGTTAGTTTCTTTTGCAAGTGCTACAGCTTCTTCTACGCTGTATGCTTTTGTGCTGTCGATTTTTTCAAGAGCAGCACGAAGTTGTTTGCTTTTTTTAGCCATTTTCTATTCTCCTTGTAAGTGGTTCAATCGATTTTCATCTCCCACGTCACTTCTCGAAATGATGAAGTCTTGCGGGTTATATTGGGGGTGTTATTGATTAGTCAACAACAGTGAATCCCATAGAACGAGCAGTACCTTCGATCATACGCATTGCAGACTCAATGTTTGCTGCGTTCAAATCTGGCATCTTAGTTTCTGCAATTTCTTGTACTTGTGCACGAGTAACTGTAGCAACTTTAGTTTTGTTAGGTGTACCTGATCCTTTTTCAACACCTGCAGCTTTTTTCAAAAGAACAGCAGCTGGTGGTGTTTTTGTAACGAAAGTAAATGATTTATCTTCGTAAACTGAGATAACAACTGGAATGATCATCCCAGCTTGGTCAGCTGTACGAGCGTTGAACTCTTTTGTGAATCCCATGATGTTGATACCAGCTTGACCAAGAGCAGGTCCAACTGGTGGAGCTGGTGTAGCTTTACCAGCAGGGATTTGCAATTTTACAAGTTTTTCGACTTTTTTAGCCATTTTTAAATCCTCCTTTGTGGTTTTGGCGGTAATTAGAGATTTTTACCTCCCACAAGTATGCTTTACACATACCTTTCCATTATACACTATTTATCTAAAAATGCAAGAGAAAAATTACTTTTTTAATCGACGTAATCTCCGCCTTCAAAGCCATAGTACTCTTCCAAACTGAGACCACTTGCAGCAATTTCTTTGGCTTCTTTTCCGACGTAGCGAAGATGCCATTCTTCTGCCATGTAGCCAGTCTCTTTTTCCTTGCCTTTGAGATAGCGAACGACAAAGCCATAGTCAGCCGCATGATCCAAGAGCCACTGGGCCGCCTTTTCTTCAGTAACTAAATCTCCATCTGTCCCAATAAGGTCAAATGCAAGACCTGTTTGGTGTTCACTATAACCTGGGCGAGCTGAGTAGCGATCTGCTGCTTCCTTCCCGTCTTGATTGACATAGTCTTGATAAAGTTTGGTTTGAGTTTCATAACTTCTAAAACCACTGTAGTGATCGCTGATTGGGTAGCCAGCTGCTTGCATTGCTGCAATGAGCTTCAGCAACTCTGCTTTAGCTGTTGGATTTTCTCCTGGATTATAGTCTTTTGACAAAGGATAGTGCTTATTAGCTATGACGATTTCATCGTACTTCCCTTGAATACTATAGTAGTCTCCCTTATTGACAACTTCTGCCTTCTTCTGACTAGAGGCTTGAGATTTGCTCCCTACAGTTCCTTCAGGTTGACTAGTTTGTTCCGTTTTTTGAGTGTTTTCTTCATTTTTAGGTTTTTCTTGCGAACATGCTGCTAGGGTTACTGCCAGCAAACCAGATAAAACGATGTATCTTTTTTTCATTTTTTCTTCCTCTCTTATACCAAGTACTTCTCTAATTCATCGGATAAGGCTTTAATCATTTGTTCCAACTCATGGGATTTCACTTGGCAATCTTCTGCCCCCATTTCTTCCCAGGGCACCCACCAGACTGGACCACGGCCATTCAATCCATGACCCCTCATATCACCTGATCGTCTTGGAAAGAGGTGCCAGTGAGCGTGGGCATCTCCATTTCCTAGGAGTTCAATATTCATCTTTTCAGCTTTAAACGTTTTGGCAACAGCTTCTTGGACCAAACTCATTTCCTCTAGAAAACGAAGTTTTTCAGAAGTCTCCATATGGTGGAGTTCTGTGACATGCTCTTTTGCCAGAAATAAGGTATAGCCCTTAAAGTATTGGTGGTCTCCAATGACAACATAGCCTGTTTCTAGTTCTTTTACAAAGTAGGGATTTTCCCCTGCCTTGATCCATTCAATTCTTTGACAAATCAAGCACATATTAGTCTACCAAGGTGCTCTTGAGATAGGCGTCTACCATACGCTCTGTCGCCACGACCGAATCAATGTGTGTTCGTTCGTAAGAGTGACTGGACTCAATACCAGCTCCAAGGAGGGCGTGTTTGACCTCTGCTCCTGCTGACATAGCTGCTGAAGCGTCCGATCCATAAAATGGATAGATATCCAGCTTAAATGGAATATCTTGCTCTTTCGCCAAAGCTACTAAGTGTTGACGGAAGTCATAGTGATAAGGACCAGAAGCATCCTTGACACAGATAGATACTGTGTACTCATCCGTCTGTTGGTCATCGCCCATAGCTCCCATATCTACAGCTAGATATTCCACTACCTGAGCTGGAATATTGGAGTTGGCACCGTGACCCACCTCTTCGAAGACTGAAAAAGCAAAATGAGTTGTTACTGGCAATTCAATCCCCTCTTCCTTGTAAATACGAAGAAGATTGAGCAAAATTGCTGCGCTGACCTTGTCATCCAAGTGTCGAGACTTGATAAAACCAGTTTCTGTCACAACTGTTCGCGGATCGAAACTAATAAAGTCTCCAACCTCAATACCCAAGGCGCGGGTTTCTTTTTCATTGGTTACTTTTGCATCCAAACGCACTTCCATATTGTCCTGAGTACGTTCAGCAGTTCCTGCATCCTTGTAGACATGGCAAGATGTCTGGTGGATGAGGATAGTTCCAGATACCGTTTTACCTGTACTAGCCACATGAACCGTACAGTTCTCTCCCTCAATCATGTTCCAAGGGAAACCACCGATACGATCCAATTTGAGACGGCCATCCGGTTTGACAGCACGGACAATAGCACCCAGCGTATCCACATGGGCAGTCACATAGCGGTGTTGGTCATCATTTTGACCTTTAATAGTAACATTGACACCACCCTTAGCAGTTCGAATAGGCTGGTAACCAAGCTCTTCTAAAGTATGGACTAGGTAGTCTGAAATCTCACGAGTAAAGCCCGTTGGAGATGCAATAGCAGTTAATTCTTTGATATAGTTTACAGTTTGATTCATTTCTTCACCTCTTTCCTACCATTATAACATTTTTCTAGTCAGACTCCTTCTCAAAAGGAGAAAAACTGTGTTTAGTTGCTTTCACTATAGATCCATGTTATAATACAAATACTTTGATTATGAAAGGAAAGTAAAAATATGAAATCATACTTTAAAGTATCACTAGCCCTTGTGGCTTCACTTGTCCTCCTGCTCGGATGTTCCAAACAAGCATCAACTACTGCTAGCAGCAGTACCAAAGAAGACACAACAACTCAGTCAAACGAGACTAAACAAAGCAGTCAACAATCATCTGAAAAGAAAGAAACAACTAAAACACATACCTTTGTAAACAAAAGCAATTCTGGAATCACTTCTACCTTGATTTATACTGTAGAAGGGGACAATGTTATCAAGCAATCAGCTAATAACATTGCTGATCCTGAAATCCTTGGTGCAACTCCAGAAGATGTCAAGAGTTTTATCGAAGAAAAGTACAAAGGTTATAATGGACTCAAAGGTGTTAAACAAACGATTGAAATCAAAGATGGTAAAGTTGTTCAAGATTTAGAAGTTGATTTCTCAGTTGCAAGCATTAGCGAACTTAGAAAAGCACTTCCTGAAGAATATTCTGGTATCGGTAATCGTGTCAGTTTCTCAAATTCTAAAAAAGCACTGGAAAAAATGGGATTCACAGAAAAGACGAACTAATCTCCCAAAATTTCATATAGACTAGTGTAGGTCCACCCCAAAAGTTAGACACAACTCTGACTCTTGGGGTATTTTACTATATTCCTAACTGATGAGTCCGATAGATTCCTCCAAATCCCATAAAAAGTGCATTTAAAACTTCCCACTTTTCAATCCATACGATAAAAAATTTTTGAAACAGATAGAGACAAAACTTTAATCGTCAGACTAGTTTCTGTTCATTGTCATGTCAAATCAGATGAGAGGGGAGGTCTAGTTGATTTTGTAGTAGAATCATGTTATAATACAAAATACTTTGATTATGAAAGGAAATTTTATGAAAACTCTTGTTAAAACTTCACTAGCCCTAGTGGCTTCACTTGTCCTCCTGCTCGGATGCTCCAAACAAGCATCTACACCTGCTAGCAGCAGTACCAAAGAAGACACAACAACTCAGTCAAGCGAGACCAAACAAAGCAGCCAACAATCATCTGAAAAGAAAGATGAGACAGAAACCCACACATTTGTTCACAATAGCAATCCCGGAAGAACTTCTACCTTGACATACACTGTTAAGGGGGATGATGTTGTAAAACAAGAAGTCTATAATGTTTTTGACCCTGAAATACTGGACAAGTCAGCAGAAGAGATTAAAGAACTTATCGTGAAAACTTATAAAAAGGAGGAAGGACTTAAAGGCATTACACAAAATATCGAATTCAAAGATGGAAAAGTCATCCATAGCATGGAGGTTGACATGACTGTTGTGAATCTCGAAGAGATGAAAAAAGCAATGCCAAATGAAGTTTCTGGCTCTGGAAGCCGTGTAAGTTTCCTAAAAACTAGAAAAATGCTTAAAGAGGCTGGTTATACTGAACAAACCAACTAACGAGTCGTGCTTATACAAAAAATTCTTGGTCGTTGACCAAGAATTTTTTTATTCCATCTCAAAAACATCACTCTCTTGTTTGTTTGGTAGAACCAGCGAAAGCAAGATTCCGATAATAGCTGGCACTAGCCATGGAAGAGAGGCTGACGCAAACGGAAGGGCATTAATCAGATTTTCAAGAAACTCAATCTTAAAGGAACTTCCAAGAACGCTTGCAAGAGCAATAGCTGTAACAAGGCTAATGGTTAACTGCATGCCCGGTTTTGATAAGGGTACAAACTTATTCACAATCACGATCATCACAATGGAGATGGTGATTGGGTACAAGATTACAAGTACTGGCACTGAGTACTTAATGATTGCATCAAGGCCAAGATTAGCAATAGCAAACCCAATCAAGGTAAAGGCAGTTGCATAGACCTTGTAACTGATTTGTGGGAAACGTCCGTTAAAGAACTCTGCTGTCGACACAATCAAGCCAACTGTCGTTGTGAAACAGGTTACAGTTACCATAACAGCAAGAAAGAGCTGAGCTGTTGAACCAAAGATTTCCTGAGTTGCTTGTGACAAGATATAAACGCCTGGTGTTCCACCCTTCATCACTTCTGCTGGTACTGGGAAATGATTTCCAAGGAATCCTAAACCGATGTAGAGAGCGCTAAAGGCAAGAGCTACCACAATACCAACAACCCAAATAGTTGAGATGTATTCTTTCTTACTTGAAAATCCAAGTTGTTTCAAGGTTTGAACAGCAATCACACTAAAGGCCACTGAAGCAAGAGCATCCAAGGTATTATAACCTTCTAGGAAACCTGTACCAAAGGCAGAAGCTTGATAAGCAGCTGACGCAGTTTGAGGACTTGTTCCACCGTATTTGAAGGCACCTAGTACAACCAAGATAACGATCAACAAAGCAAAGACTGGTGTCAAGATTCGTCCGATACGGTCCAAAATCTTTGATGGATTGAGTGAAATCAGATAGGCTGCGGCAAAGTAAAGCACGGTAAAGATAATCAATCCTAGGCCTTTATTTGCTTCAGACAAGAGGGGACTAATCCCAACTTCGTAAGCTGTTGTTGCTGTACGTGGAATGGCAAAGAAGGGGCCAATCGATAGATAGAGGACTGCAAGATAAAGTGTCGCAAACCAAGGTGAGATTTTCTTAGAAATCTCATAAATGTATCCTTTAGGATTGAGCGTTCCGATGATAAGTGTCAAGACGGCAATACCGACACCTGAAAAGACAAAACCTGCGAT
Organism: uncultured Streptococcus sp.; assembly: GCA_963519935.1. GTDB lineage: Bacteria > Bacillota > Bacilli > Lactobacillales > Streptococcaceae > Streptococcus. The sequence goes on along the minus strand of CAUQPD010000016.1, from coordinate 3,522 downwards.
GGCAGGAAGAAACTGTTCTCCAGATAGGGCACCTAGAGAAGGCGGAAAAATCAAGTTCCCCGCACCAAAAAATATTCCAAACAGGAGCAAGCCTGTTAGGGCACCTTTTTTAGCCATAAAAATCTCCTTCATATTTCTAAAATACTGACCTAGTATACCATGATTAAGACTCTGAAAAAAGTATCCAAAATTAATCATTGAATGTTTTCAATATTTTTAAAAATAAGAATTATCTAAAAACAAAATCCCTCACTCAGTTGGAACCGAGCAAGGGAAGACTAGGATCTATCGCCATATAGGTTTAAAGATTTTCAAAGACCGTCATTCCGCCTTGGACATTGATAACGTCATAACCTTGTTCAGCTAGAAATTGACAAGCACGTGCTGACCTCATCCCAGATTTACAAATCACGTAGTAAAGCTGGTCTTTGTCTAGTTGTTCATAAGTATCAGCCAATTGACTGAGAGGTAAATTACGAGCACCTTCTAAATGAAGAGACTCAAACTCATCTACTTCTCTCACGTCCAGCACAGAAAGTGAACTATTCTGGTAAAGCTGGTAAAAATCGTTAAAAGTAATTTCTTTCATTTTGTTTCTCCAAGAATCTTTTGAATTCTTTTTTTCAAATCGGGCATCACTTCTGACTCAAACCAAGGATTCTTAGCCATCCAAATTTGATTACGAGGAGAAGGGTGAACTAGAGGAAAATAGGTTGGTAAGTAGTTCTGGTAATGTTTTACCCGTTCTGTCACCTTGCCACTAACTTTCTCATGTAAATAATAGGCTTGGGCATATTGCCCAATCAAGAGAGTTAATTGGATATTGGGCAATTCTTGCAAGAGTTGTGGGTGCCATTTTTCGGCAAAGCCTTTACGGGGGGGAAGGTCGCCCGATTTTCCATGTCCTGGGAAATAAAAGTCCATGGGAATAACTGCAAACAAGCCCGAATTGTAAAAGGTATCTTCATCTACACCTAGCCACTCACGCAAGCGATCGCCGCTCTTATCCTTCCAATAAATCCCAGCTTCTTGCGTTTTAAACCCCGGAGCTTGACCGACAATATTGATGCGGGCAGTTTTTGGCGCCGCAAAGAGAGGTTCGATTCCGCGTTCTGTATAGCTGATATTCTGTGGATCCGCCATAATGGCTTGCTTGATTCTTTCGATTTGAGACATCTGTTTTCCCTCCAAAAAGAAGTCTAAGCATAAAATCTCAGACTTCTATCGTTTTATTTGATCAATTCATAGATAGCTTCTGCATAGATTGCTGCTGCTCGGAAGAGATCGTCCAAGGCGATAAATTCATTGGCTTGATGCATGGTATCGATTGAGTCTGGGAACATAGCACCGTAGGCAACCCCACGTTCCAGCAAGCGACCAAAGGTACCACCACCGATGACTTGCTCGTGACCTTGGAGACCAGTTTGTTTTTCATAAACATTCAACAAGGTTTGCACAAGCGGATCTTCCATTGGCACATAGTGGGGGGTGTGACCGTGTTCAGAAAGACTAACAGAAGCAACTGGCAAATTTTCAAGGATTGACTTGATTTGCTCTGGGCTTGTTCCTTTTGGATAACGGAAGTTAAGAGCAATGGTATTGTCAGCACTTGTTTCATCAAAGCGGAAGACACCGGCATTCATAGAAAGGGCACCCATCTTTTCATCCACATGAGCAACCTTGAGATTTGTACCCTCATGGTCGTTCAAGAGAATCTTACCAGCGATGTCGAGGTAGTCTTTGGCTGGTCCAGCAAAGTCAAATTGGCTGAGGAAGAGGGCAAGGTAGGTCGCACCATTGACACCTGAAGCTGGCATAGCACCATGAGCTGATTTACCAATGATGGTCACCTTGTATTTGCCAGATTCTTCTTTGATTTCTCCTCTGAGTTTGTGTTCTGCAACAAAGGCATCTAGTTGAGCTTGCAAGTCAGCCAAGCCACCTGAAACGACTGCTGTTGCTGATTCAGGTACCATGTTTTCACGCAAACCACCTGTGAAGCTGTGAAGACGAGCCGCACCTGTATTTTCACCTGCAAAGTGGAGGTATTCCGTGATGTTTCCTTTTTCACCATTGATGATTGGGAATTCAGCATCTGGTGAGAATCCAAAGTCTGGTTTTTCAAGTCCTACATGTTCAAAGTAGTAGTCCATGTCTGCCCAGCCTGATTCTTCATCTGTTCCGACGATGAAACGAACTTTCTTAGAAGTTGGAAGCCCCAATTCTTTGATGATTTTCAAACCATAGTAACAAGCTGTTGTAGGCCCCTTGTCGTCTGAAGCTCCACGCGCATAGAGGCGACCGTCTTTGATAGTTGGTGTGTAAGGATCTGTGTCCCAACCGCTACCAGCTGGCACCACGTCCATGTGAGCAAAGATTCCGAGAACTTCTTCACCTTCACCAAACTCAAAATGTCCTGCGTAATTATCAACATTTTTAGTTGGATAACCGTCACGGTCTGCGATTTCAAGGAATTTTTCCAAGGCTTTTACCGGCCCAGGTCCAAATGGATGCTCAGCATCAACCTTGCTATCATCACGTTCTGAGTTGATTTCCAAAAGGCTAAACAAGTCAGCCAAGAGGTCTTCTTTGCGTTTTTCTACTTCTGCTGTAAAATCAATTGCTGTCATTTTTTCTTCTTTCTATCTTTTCTCGATGATTTCATCCACTGGCAAGCGGTAGCTTGGTTCCAATTTTTCATCTGTGTAACCCACTGTAATCAAGAGTTCTGGGCGGAATCGGTCTTCGATATCCAAAACTTCGTTGGCTTTTGATTTGTCAAAACCAAGAATAATATTAGAGCCGATTCCCTGGTCTGTCAGAGCAAAAACCAAGTTCATGGCAACCAAACCTGCATTGAGGGCTAGGTAGTCGCTGACTTGTTGTTCACTATAACGCGCAAATTCAGCTGGCAGATTCTTCATAAAATATTGAAGTTGCTCTTCAGAAAAGTTATTAGCGCCGCCAACTCGGGCAATCTTACGAGCACGTTTGGCAAGATCTGTATCTGTAAACAAGGCAATGGTTACAGGTGCTGATGATACCTGTTCAAAGTTCAAACCATAAGCCAATTTTGCCAATTCAGCATTTTTCTGACGAACCACCACAAACTTCCATGGTTGGCTATTGTGGGCACTTGGAGCCAAAGTCGCGATTTCGATAGCTGTACGAACATCTTTGGGATCTACCGGTTTATCAGTAAAATGCTTAGTCGCATGACGTTTTTTATTCAATTCAAGAAATTTCATAATCGATTTCCTTTTCTAATTCTACTGCATCCATTCTACCATATTTTGAAAGAGCTTGCAGAGATTTTTCATAGGAAAAGCAAGAGCAAAACAAACTGCTCTGTGCAGTTTGTAATAATTATTCTATATCACTCACCATAAAATTAGCAAATGGAATCATACTGAGATAGCTTCTCCGTTGTCACTTCTTCCAACTTTTTCTTTACCTGACCTTTTATGGCCGTATCCATCTGTGATTTTATTTTCCCAATAGCGACTTTTGTCTCCTCCGCAC